>JAGQRC010000653.1 GCA_020425835.1 Planctomycetota bacterium
CCCGACTCTCGATGAGCCCCCGCGAGTGGGCCGAGGTCCAGCCGCTCCTCCCGGCGCTCGAGGCGACGGTCGGATCGTTCGAAGTGCTCCAAACGGATCGACGACTTCGGCTCGAGGGACGCCTGACCGGAGTCCCGTGTGTCGGGCCGCTGATCGAGGAGTTGATCCTGCGCGAGCGCCACGGGGTGGCGGGTCCGATCCGGGCCGAGCAGGTCCCGCCCCCGCGGCCGGTCGGGGACCTGTGACACCCGAATCCGTCGCGAACCCGCTGAGACGGCGGAAAACGGGGGTGACGCCGGTCGCGCGCTCTGGTATCACACCCCGCTTCGACCGATCCGAGCGAGAGGGATTTCGCCGATGGCCAAGGGCAAGAAGCTGAATCGGGAGTGGGTCTGGCTCCAGTGTACGGAGACCGGGGACCTGAACTACCGAACCAATGTCAACGTCAAGGGCGGTCTCCCCGAGAAGCTGCGGGCGGGCCTCAAGAAGTACTGTCCGCGGCTGCGCAAGCACACGCTGCACAAGATCAAGCGCAAGTAGCGGCACTTCCGCGCAGGGGTGAATCGACGAGGGCGAGTCGGCGACGGCCGGCGCGCCCTCGTGGCGTTTATCCCGCTCGACGCTCGGGTCCAGGCCGTGAGGTCTCGCCTGCGACGCGAAGTGGGCCGGGGCCAACGCGGGCGCGGTGAGGGCCCTGGCATTGTGGTTCCCCCTCGACGGTCGCGGTGCGACGCGGTGGTTTCGTGCGGCGACCCCACGACGGATCTGGCCCGCCCGCTCGGCGCTTGCACCTCGTCGAGCGCTGGCGCTGCTACCTGAATCCGAGGCCGGGTGGCACAATCGCGCCCCGCGCGAGAGGGGCGTTCATGGACTTCCAGAAGCGGTTTCGAGAGATCGTCGAGGCGGAAGCGGACGCGATCCGCCGTATCCCGATCAACGGTGAGTTCGAGCGGGCAGTCTCCGCGATCCACGACTGTTCGGGAAAGGTCCTCACGACCGGGATCGGTAAGGCGGGACACATCGCGGCGAAGTTCGCGGCGACCCTTTGCTCCACGGGGACACCAGCGGCGTTCGTCCATCCCGCCGAAGCCGCGCACGGGGATCTGGGTCTGGTCAGCGAGGACGACGTGATCGTCGCGCTGTCGACGAGCGGCAAGACGCGCGAAGTGCTCGAGATGCTCGAGCTCGGTCGCCACCTCGGACTGTCGACGATCATCGGCATCACGTCGCACCCCGACTCGGCGCTGCGCGAACTCTCCGACGTCGTCATCGACATGGGCATCATCGAGGAGCCTTGCCCGTTGGGACTCACGCCCTCGGCGAGCATTGCCGTGTTCCTGGCGATCACCGATGCGATCGCGTTGACGCTGTTGGAACTGCGCGGGTTCACCGCTCACGACTATGGGCTGCGGCACCACGGGGGATACTTGGGTCGGAAGGCGCGCCTCGACAACGAATGAGCGTCCGGGCGCGAGTCGGGGGCCGTCGCGGCGTCACCGATCCCGTGGAGAGTCGGCTGTCTCCCGTACCCGGGTGTGGGCGCGCACGCGCGGGTTCTCGATCCCCACGGCACACGCGCCCCGCTCGGCTCAGACGGGATCGGGAGGTTGGATCACGCTTCCGGTCGACTTGTTGGTTCGCAGCGCCTCGTTCGACCAGAACTCCTCCATGATTCGCTTGAGGTCCTTCTCGACGTTCTCGAGGGTGAACTCCGCTTCGTGCACCAGCTCGTGGGTGTCTTCGGAGTACCACTGCAGCTTGTCCTTGACCCCCTGGGGTCGCTTCAGCTCGACGACCAGCCCGACGGTGTTCGGTCCGCGCTGCGGGCTGTGGGGGACATGGGCCGGGAGGAGGTAGATCTCTCCCTCACGGATCTCGATGTCGTGGGGCTCTCCGGTGTCGGGGTGGAGGATGCGCAGGACCATGTCGCCGTGAACTTGATAGAAGAACTCCTCCGTCGCGTTGACGTGGTAGTCCTTCCGCGCGTTCGGTCCGCCGACGATCATGATGATCGTCTCCCGTTCGTCTCTCCAAACCATCTTGTTCCCGACCGGCGGCTTGAGCTCTTCCCGGTGTTCCTCGATCCACTGGCGGAGATTGACGGGTTCCCAGATCGACACGGAGTCCTCCTGACACGCAGTTCGGTTGGCGAGGCGGCAGGATCGCAACCGCGGTACGACCCCCGAGGTCCGATGTTGGGGCGACGCGCTTCCCGGATCAAGGGGGCGCCGAGGGCAGTGCTGTTTCGCTCAATTGGGCGCGTCGCAACGACTTGAGCGGTATCCTCAGAAACCCGAGCGCGCTCGGGGCGCGGCGGTATCCCGTGGAGGCCCGGGACCCGCGTTGATCGCCAGCGCTGCCCGGTCGACGATCTGTCCCGCCGCGGGAGTTCGCTTTCCCCGCGATGGGAGAAGGGCCTCGCGCGCCCTTCGCAGTTCTGTGTGGTGTGGGGTGCTCTTGAAATCGGACTGGCCACTCTCTTCGGAGCCACGCCTTCGACGGCTCGCCTGGAGTCTGTTGCGGGACGACGAACTCGTCGACGACGTCGTCCAGGACACCTATGTGGCCGCCATCGAGAGTCCGCCTCGCGACATCGACCGGGCACCGGCCTGGCTCGGGACGGTCACCCGGAACTTCGTCCGCCTCCACCTTCGCTCGCGGGTCCGCCGTGAACGCCGCGAGCGTCGCAGCGCTCGGCCGGAAGCGGCTCCGGTCTCGCCGAGTGGTGTCGAGGAGGACGAGGTTCGCTCCCTCGTGACTCAGCAGGTGTTGGACCTCGACGAGCCGTATCGTTCGACGGTCATCGAGCTCTTCTACCGCGAGACCAGCGTCAAAGCGCTCGCGCGCCGGCTCGGGCTCCCCGAGAGCACGATTCGAGTCCGGAAGAAGCGCGCGCTCGACCAGCTCCGCGCCGCCCTCGACGCGCGTGAGCCGGAAGGGCGCCGGGCGTGGATCGCCGGACTCGTCGGAGTGTACGGCTGGCCCGCCGCGGGCGGGGGATCGGGCGGACTCGCGACCGACGGAGCGTCGGCGACGCGGGCGCGTCTCCGCGGCGAGGACGCGCCACGGACCGACGGGGCA
>JAGQRC010000654.1 GCA_020425835.1 Planctomycetota bacterium
GGTCGGTCCGCCGAGGAACAGATGGTCCTTCTGCGCGTATCCCGGTGTGCCCTTCACGTGGTCGGCTTGCGGGTAGACGTGTCCATTGGCCACGAAGATGTCGAGTCGTCCGTCGAGGTCGAAGTCGTGACAGCCGATACCCCACGAGAGAGCGCTCTGTCCCGCGGGCCCGAGGCGGAGTCGATCGGCCTCGTCGAAGAAGGTCCCATCGCCCTGGTTGAGATAGAGATTGTTGCGCTCGTCCGCGAAGTTGGTCACCGCGAGGTCCCAACGACCATTGGCGTCGAAATCGGCGACGCCGACCCCCATTCCCGCCTGGTCCTGACCGTCGGCGCTGTAGGCGACGCCGGCGACGAAGCCGACCTCCTCGAAGCGACCCCCGCGATTCTCCCAGAGGTGATTCGGTGACGAGTCGTTGGCGACGAAGATGTCGGGTCGCGAGTCGCCGACGAAGTCTGCGATCACGACTCCGAGACCATACTGCGGGGTGGCGGCAGCGATGCCCCACGCTTCGGTGACGTCCTCGAAGGTGCCGTCTCCCCGATTCCGATAGAGACGGTCGGACTCGGCAGGCAAGCCGCGAGGACCACACATGACGACCTGCTCCTTCCAGAGGCAGGAGAACCCTTCGCCGTGCGTCGGGGGATGGTCGAGGTCGAAGTCGAGATACCGTGCGACGAAGAGGTCCAGATCATCGTCGCCATCGAGGTCGGCGAAGGCGGCGCTGGTGCTCCAACCATCGCGATCGAGGCCGGCACGATCGGTGACCTCGGTGAAGTGTCCCGCGTCGTTCAAGAAGAGTCGGTCGGGTCCATACGCGGTCACGAGCAGATCGACCCAACCGTTGCCGTCGACGTCGGCCGCAGCCGCACCGCACGCCCACCCGAACTCCCCGAGCCCCGATTGCGCCGTGACATCGGCGAAACGCAACTCCCCGAGGTTCCGGTAGAGACGGACGCCGAATCCGGGCTCGCCGGCCCGTTGCTTCTCGATGGTGCTGCCGGCGGTGAGGCAGATGTCGAGCAGACCGTCTCGGTCGAAGTCGAGGAGCGCAACTCCGGTCGACTTGACCTCCAGGATGTACTGCTGTCGCTCGGTCCCGGACCGCTGGACGAAGTCGAGACCCGTGTCGAGACGCGGCACGAATTCGAAGGTGGCGTCCGGGTCGGGATCCCGTGTCGAGGCGGTGAGGGCAGGCACGGCACCGAGGTGGAGGACCACGGTGGCGCAAGCGGCGAGAAGGGCGCGGCGACGAGACATGGGAACGAGTCCTCTCCGAGGCGAGGTCGGCGGCGGGGGATCGGAAGTGTGGAGCTTAGCAGTCCGTCGAGGAAACTTCTTTCGCGCGGCGCGTCCGAGATTCCAAGGCCAGTGAGTGCTGCGAAACGCGGCCGCACGGATGGACCGGTCGAGTTCGGGCCGTGCGCGGCTCGGGCATCCGCCCGCTCGAGTTCGCTCCGCCCACCTCGAGCGGCGGTTCGGCTGTCGGCTCGACCCCGACGTCGCTATGCTCGTCGCGACGAGACTCCACGCCGATGGACTCTGCGACGCCCGCCGTGACGACGAGGGGACAGTAGCGCTTGAGCGAGTCGACCTCCGATTCCCCGCGGCGAGACGAAGCCGTGCCGGACGCTCGGATTCTCGAGCGGAACCTCCAGAGTCTTCAGCGGCATCCCGTCGCCCGTCAGAGAGTTCTGGCGTGTGACCCTTATACCGTGGAGACCGCGCGTACCGGGGACCCCACGGTCGCGGTACCCGGCGAAGACGGAGTCTCTCGCCCCTTGCATTCGCGGCACCGGCCGACCGAAGAGGCGAAGCGCGCGCTGCCTGCCGAGATCGACGAGTTGAGCGTTTGGATCTTTCTCGGCCCCGGCCTCGGCTACGGTCCGCTCGAAGCGATCGCCCGGTTCGGTCCCGAGAACATGCTCATCTGGATCGAGAACGACGCGCGGTTGCTCCGGACGGCGGTGGAGTGGATCGATCTGACCGAGGTGCTCGACCATCCCGGGACTCGGCTGTTCGTCGCAATGGAATCGCGCGAAATCCATGAAGCGCTACGGGCCGAGATCACCCGAATCCTGACCGGGAGCGTGGCCATCATCGCCCACCCGCCCTCGCTCCAGCGCGATGCCCGCTATCGAGAGCACTCGCGTGCCATCCAGGACTTCGCGCGCGAGGGATCGGTCAACGTTCGGACGACCTTCTTCCTGACCCGACACTCGTCGAGGAATCAAGCGGGGAACCTCGGTGAGTACCTCAAGAGCCCCGGCATCAAGTTCCTCCGCGGCGCGCTCGAAGGCGAGCCCGCTGTACTGATCGCGGCCGGGCCCTCGCTGCGCCGAAACCTCCATCGCCTGCGTGAGCTCGAGGGGCGGGTCACGACGATCGCCGTGAGCACCGCGCTCCGACCCGTGCTGCAGGCGGGTCTTCGCCCGGACTTCACCGCGTTGATCGACTATCACCGCGTGTCCATGCGGTACTTCGAGGGCCTCGATCCCGCACTCGAGATCCCGATGGTCTGCGATCCGAAGTCCGCGCCCGATGCCGTGAGCGCTCATACGGGACCGGTACTCTTCTCGAACGACCTGATCGTCAACACGCTCTTCGAGGGCATCTTCGGCGACCTCGGCCCCGTCGCGCAGGGTTCCACGGTCGCGCACCTGGCGTTTCGATTCCTGGCCTACCTCGGAGCGGATCCGATCGTGCTGATCGGTCAGGACCTCGCCTACCCCGGCGGGCTGATCCACGTGCCCGGGACGGTGATCCAGGCCCAGGACTTCCCTTCGTCCCATCGCTTCTACTCGCTGGAGACTCGGGAGCTCGAGTACTACTTCTCGCATCGCAAGAAGTTCCGCCGGGTGCCGGGTGTCCTCGGGGGCGAGGTTCCGACCGACGAGATCTTCTTCACCTACCTGCAGGAGTTCGAACGGGTCTTCGCGGACCACCCGGGGCGGATCATCAACGCTTCCGGCGGGGCATCGATCGCGGGAACCGAGGCTCGATCGCTGCAGGAGGTGGTTGCGGAGTTCGGAGATCGCCGCTGCCCCGACTTCCGGTCG
>JAGQRC010000655.1 GCA_020425835.1 Planctomycetota bacterium
AGCATCAACAGCGACGTGGCGGGCCTCTTCGAGAACCTCGCCGCGGGCGAGAGCGTCGACGCGAAGGTCCAGGCGAGCATCGCCCGAGAGAACGAGAAGCTGAAGGAGTACGCCATCAAGTTGATCGGCAAGCTCCCGACGAACCACCCGGGCAACGGCGAGTTCTCTCACCCGATCTCTGTCGCGAACATGGTGAGCGCGTCACTCGATCTGCTCGAGCGCCCGCTCTCGACGATCCAGCGCGAGGAGATCACGCGACTCGGAGACGAGTACGACGAGGCCTACGCCTTGGCCAACGCCTCCTACGGTGAGAGCACGTACCAGCTCGAGCGTTTCCTCGACGAGTTCGAGCTCAAGGAGCGGTTCGTCTCCAGTCTGTACGATTCCCTCGATCCCGATCAGGCGGACGCCGTCGTCGATCCCCGGATCCGCGGTCGGGTCCAGCTCGACGCGTTGTCGCCCTCGGTCATGCTGATGGGGCGGACCCAACCGATGGCGGTGCGCACGCGCGCCGAGCTGCGAGATCGTCTGATCGACCGGGCCGCGGAGTTGCTCCCGGTCGGTCGCGATCGATTGAGCCAACTGGCGGTCTTCGACGACTGGGTTCGCGAGCTGGACCCGATCCTCGAACCGCAGCCGCGGCACCTCCTCGACATGTACCGAGCGGACGAGGTCACGGTCGCGGGTCGCGCTCAGCTCCGTGCGATGAAGCAGCTCGCCGAGACACTGGAGCTCGACGAGTCCGAACGCGGAACCTTGCGCGACCTGCAGCTGATGCTGGTGCCGCGCATGCGCGCGGAGGAATGAGCTCGAAACGACGCGTCAGCGATCGAGTCCGACCTCGCGAGCCGCGCGATCCACTCGGTCGCTGAAGCCGCGGACCCGAGGATGGTCCGGGTGGATCGACGCGACGCGATCGACCGCGTCGATCATCCGCTTCGCGTGCTCGCGGGACTCCGGATCGAGATGAAGGTCCCGGAGCAACTCCCAACGACTCCAGAGGGTGCTCAACCAGGTCAACGAGTACACGAGCTGACGCGGGTCGCCGGATGCGAGGAACTCGGCACACCGCACCGCGTGCCGACTCGCCTCCTGAGCATCCGCGAGCAGCCCCCGTGAACGCTGGGTCAGAGCCAACGCGTGCCAAGCCCGCGCCTCGAGGTGCCGAAAGGTCCGGTACACGGGCCGTCGCGCCACCAGGAACTCGGCGTCGTCGAGGGCGTTCCGTGCCAGGTTCAGTTGCCGGGCGAGGTCCTCGCCGCCGCGGGCGAACTCCCACTCGATCAACCACAACGAAGCGCGGGCGTGTCGGAAGCCGAGCGCGTTCGGGTCGTTCTGGAGTTCATCCTGGACCAACCTCCACGCGGCGTGGCGGAACCGGACGCTCTCGTCCGGATTGCGCGTGCGATACCAGTAGGTCAGTCGCTCGTAGCTCCAGTACAAGTTGTCTCGGTAGATCGGGTCGAGTCGGGACAGCCACTCATCGAGCTCGAGCGCCTCGCGGTACTTGTCTTCCGCGACATCGTCCTCGCCCCGTTCCTTCGCCAGGTCGCCGAGATTGACCAGGCCGACCGACCGCGCGGCCTCGAAGCGAATGTCCTCCCCCGACCTCGCTTCGATCTCGGAGAGCAGCTCGACGGAGCGGAAGTGGAACTCCTGGGCCTTCTCGAGCTGGTTCGCCTCGTGCTCCACGTCGCCGAGATGACGCAATGCCTCGGCGTGCCAGTAGCGGAGATCACGGTCGCCCTCGCGGTGGACCTCGACGAACGACAAGAAGTCGCTCCAGAATCGACGCCGATCGTCGAGATCCGCCGCCGACTCATCCAGCTGGCAGATGTTGTCGAAGGTGCTCGCGACGAACGCCGCCAGACGCCGACTCTGGTCTCGGGCTCGGTCGGCCTCGGACACTTCACGCAGGACGAGCAGACCCAGCGAGACACCGGCGCAGAGGACCGCGGTACAGAGCGCGGGATGGCGGGTGACGATGATCCAGAACGAACGGAACGGTCCCGGGAGTCGTGCCCGCACCGGTTCGCCGTTCAGGAACGCTCGAACATCGTCGCGGAGCTCGGGGACGTTCCGATACCGCAGCCCGACCTCCGGCTCCACGGCGCGTCGCAGGATCGCTTGGAGGTCCCGCGGGACACGTCGGGCGTCGAACCGGTGGTACGGCTCCCGGACCCTCGAGAATCGAGACTCGTCGTCCGGTGGGGTCAGCGTCCCGACGACGAGTTCCCCGAGGATGACGCCGAGCGAGTAGACGTCGCTCTGCACGGTGACCTCCCGAGCATCGGCGCGGTGTTCGGGACTCATGTAGTTCTCCGTGCCCAGGACGTGGACCTGCCCGGTCCAACCGGGATCGTTCGGGTCCTCGCCGAGCACCTTCGCGATCCCGAAGTCGATCACCTTCGTGCGGGCGATGCCCGCCTCGATCGAGACCAGGATGTTCGCCGGCTTGAGGTCGCGATGGATGATCCCGCGGTCGTGCGCGTGCGCGACACCATCGCAGAGCTCGAGGAAGCGCTCCAGGCGTCCCCGCAGGGGCTCCTCGCGCTCGCGGCAGTAGCGCACGATCGACTGCCCGCCGTCGATGTACTCCATCGCGAAATAGGCGTGCTCGCCCTCGAATCCTCCCCCGATCACGCGCGCGATGTTCGGGTGGGACATCCGCTCGAGCAGCGCGCGCTCCTGAGCGAAGCGCGCCTCCGTCTCCAGCGATCCGGTCGTCTTGAGCACCTTGAGCGCGACGCGACGCCCCGCCGGATCGACCGCTTCGTAGACCGACCCCATCGCGCCTTCGCCGACGCGACCTCGAATTCGGTACACCCCGAGCCTTTCGGGGGCGTTCCACCGGAAGGCCTCCGGCTCCGTCTGTCGGAGCGGGTCGATGGGAGCTTGCCGCAGCAGAGCGACGACCTCGTCGCGGATCTTCGGGTCCGGCTCCGTCGCCAGGAGTCGCTCCCGCAGGCGCGGCGGAAGCTCGCGCATGCGAAGGTAGAGCGACTCCACGCGGACGTGCTCCGGCCGACGCCCGAGGTTGTCACTCCGCGGGGCGA
>JAGQRC010000064.1 GCA_020425835.1 Planctomycetota bacterium
TGGTGCGCTTGAGGATGTTGGTCCTCAGTCGGCGATCGCTCGCGTTCCCGCTGGCCGCGGCGTCGATCTCCGCCTCGGTCAGCAGAGCATCGGGATCGGGCGCCGGCGCGTCGTCATCCTCACCGGCTCGCTCACGGGTCGACCACTCGACGAGCAAGGTCTGGAGGCGGTTCTCGGAGTCCCGGTCGACATGGAGCAGATCGAGGAAGAGCCCGTTCTCTCCGGAGCCCGCGACGCGGGCCTTCAGCTCGAGATCGGGGCCGAGCTCGAAGTCGAAGGTGATCCCGATCACGAGGTGGAGCGGGAACTCCGTCGTCGACGCGACGATCGCCTTGCGCATCGAGACCCGCAGGATGCGGGCGCGCACCTCGTGCCCCGCGATGTCGCGAAAGACGCAGTCGCAAGGTCGCTTGGTGAAGTCGAAGACGCGGTCGATCAACCCGAACGCTCCTGATATCGCGGACGAGACGCGGAGTTCGCCATCCTACGGATCGCGTTCCCTCCACGTCGAACTCACGGAGTGGGATCCCAAGAAGTCTACGCCTTCGGGCCACTTCGGACCAATCGCGCGCCGCAGGCCGTGCGACGGCAACGCCTTGAGTGAGCGTTCGCGGGGCATTCGGCCCGGAGGGGGATGGAGGTGGAATCACCGGGCGGTCCATGCACCGACGAGAGGTCGGAGTTTATCGGGACTTCTCGTGAGGCACCCGGAGCTCGAACACCGCTCCGTTGTGGCGATCGAGGTATCGGAGACCTCCACCCATCGCCTCGGCGATCGTTCGCGACAACGAGAGTCCGAGACCGATGCCCGGAGTGTTCGAGGACTCGCGTCCTGCGCGATCGAAGGGCGCGAAGATGGTGCGTCGCTTGTCGGGGGAGATCCCCGGTCCGTCATCTTCGACACGAATGACGAGGCCCTCGTCGAGAGCGACGCGGACCCGGACCTCGGAGCCGTCGTCGGAGCAACCGTACTTGCAGGCGTTGTCGACGAGATTCGTCACGACGTGTGCGATCGCTTCCGGGTCGACGTGCAGAGACGCGTCGGGATCCGAGTCGAGGATGACGGAGAGGTGGGTGCCGGACTCTCCGGTCCGACGCTCGAGGTCCGGACGGAGGCGATCGACGAGGTCAGCGACCGAGAGGTCGGCCGGTCGGACGTCCGACCGTCCCTCTTCGACCCGCGCGTAGGTCAGCACGTTCTCGACGACTCCCGCCAGGCGTCGGGCTTCCCTCTGCAGCGTGCCGAGGTACTCCTGACGCTTCTCGGGGCCCACCATTCCCTCGGCGAGCATCTCCGAATAAAGCTGGAACGTCGTCAACGGAGTCCGGAGCTCGTGGGTCACTGCCGACGCGAACCGGCTACGCTTGTCGCCGTAGCGGATCACGGCATGGAATCCGAAGCCGATCGCGATGAGTGCGAGGAGCAGCGCGCCCCAGGCGATCGACAGCGTCCAGCGCGGGAGCGCGCTCACTTCGAGACTGTCGGCGCGCGGAACGATCGACAGGGCGCAGGGGATGGTCGCCAGCATTCGGCCCGCCTCGGAGACCAGAGCGGAATCGTCGGTCACCGGTGTGAGGATGGCGGACGAGGCGAGATCCGAGATCTGCTCGATCAACGACGTTCGCACTCTCGGCCAGTCGACGAGGAAACCCTGGTATCGGAACTCGCTCTCGCCGTCCGGCACTCGACGCAGGAACGTCAGCTCGAGACCGCCGCCGTCGGGAGCCTCGACCCAGAGCGGGACGAGGGGCCCGGGAGTGACCGGCGGACTCACCGAGGACGGCTGAGGAGATTGGTTCCACTGCACGTTGCTCTTCGGGTCGACTCTTCGGGTCTGCTGGGTCTGCCGGAGTCGTTTCGTCCACGCGGCATAGCCCGAGACCTGCTGCGTCTCGTCGGGGTCCGGAGGCGGAGCGGCGTTCGGGACCGAGGCGTGATCGAGGAGCTCGAGCGTCTTCTGCTCGGCGTGTTCGAAGCGTGGGATCAGCGTCGGATCGGAGCAGATCTCGCCCGTGTACTCGAGGAGCGCTCCGTTCCCGTGGAGCTCCTCCTCGGAGACGAGGTCGTTCGAGACGAGGTAGTCCTGCCCCTCGGACCCGGCCTGCGCGTAGGGCGTGCACGCCATCAGATGTGGTGGCGGGTCGGGGGTGGCGATGTTCTTCGGCGCGCTCGGCACGAGCTCGAAGTGGAATCGGAAGTAGTCCGAGGGCGCCCTGTACAGGGGTGACAGAGTCAGGCCACGATTGCTCGCGACCGTCCCGTCCGAGCTCAACTCGAAGGTCTCGCTCCGCCGCAGCAACGCACTCGAGTAGTCGTCGGCAGGACGGGCGGCCTCCAGTCCGAGGAGCGGCGCGAGCCAGAGATCGAGTCGCCAGATCGCTTCGGCGAGCCGCTCCTGATGCTCCCGGGCGCGACGCGAGGTCAGCTCGCGATCGACGATGCCCAGGAGCTCCCAACTGAGCCCGGCGAACGCCGCGAGGGCGACCGCGACCCCGACGGCAAAACGGAGCCAGTACCTCCGCGCTCGCTTCATGCCTCGACCTCGGCGTCCTCCGCGAGCACGTAGCCCTTGCCACGGATCGTCCGGATCACCGCGCTGTCGGCACCCGCGGAGTCCCCGAGCTTCTCGCGCAGTCGGGCGACATGCATGTCCACCGTACGAGTCGACAAGCCGCGGGGGTTCAGTCCCCAGACGCGATGGAGGAGCTCGTCGCGGGAGACGGGTCGGCCCGGAGCCGACGCGAGGTAGCGAACGATCTCGAGCTCCTTCTCGGAGAGCTGTCGCCGCTCACCGTTGGCCCAGGTGACTTCGCGGCGCCCGACATGGATGGACCGTCCCGCGACATGGATCTCCTCGCACGGTTCCACCCGGCTCGGGGAGCGCCGCATGACCGCTTCGACGCGAGCCAGCACCTCACGCGCGGAGAAGGGCTTCACGACGTAGTCGTCCGCGCCACCCTTCAGACCGAGCACTCGATCGTCCTCGGATCCGCGCGCCGTGATCAGGATCACCGGGAGGGTCGGCCGCCGTTTCCGCACCTCCCCGAGGATGGTCAGGCCGTCGACGCCGGGGAGCACGACGTCGAGGAGGATCAGATCGATCTCCGCCGAAACCGCCAGGTCACGGGCGCGTTCCCCGTCGCCGCAATCGAGTGTGGCGAACCCCCCGAATCTCAGCGTATCGACGAGCCCACGTCGAATCGCGTCATCGTCCTCGACGACCAGGACCACCGGCTTGGCCAACGCTCCACCTCACTCCGCACACTTACGCCGTCGACCCGACACGGGTGACTCGCTCTCGGACCTCGTCGGCTTGCTCGCCCCGCATCGTCAACGCCCGAGATCGAGGTCCCACCGGTCGGCACGCCCCGGGGCCCCTCGGTCATGAGGTCACCCGGAGCGAACGATTCTACTACAGATCCGCGACCTTCCCCTGATTCGGCTCGACCGGCGACGGTGCCGGGATCGGGGTCGCCGCCGGGGCGACCGGGGTCGGCCCCACCGGCGCTGCGATGTTGTTCACGGGGGACGCGTCCCCGAGCTCGACGCACGGCTCGACAGCGAGGACCGGAGCCTCGTCCGCGAAGACGAATCCCTTGGCCCGAGCTTGGGCGCGGATCGCCGCTCGGACGGCGGTGTCGAATTGATCGCTCGGGTCGAGGGCCATCTTCTTGCGCTCCTCGGCGAGGTAGACATCCCGCGCCTTCTGCAGGTCGAGGATCGACGCTTGGATTTCCCTACGCTTCTCGTACAGCCCTTCCAAGTGTGCCCGGATCTCGTCGGTCGTGCGCTTCCTCAAGTCCTCCGGCAAGAGCTCTCGATCGAGCGTGTCGAGTTTGATCTTGTCGTTGCGAAAGGCGTCGACGAGATCCCACGCGTCGTTGTTGTAGAAGCTCTGACACTTGGTCAACGCCCGGGAGGCCGCGCTCCCGACGCCGCAACCGACGGCGTTGGCGTCCTGGCAGGCGATGTTCGACGCGCCCCAGTCGGCTTGCGCGCCGAAGGGTAGAGTCGTCCCGTTGTACGCCACGGAGAGCTCCGCCATGTGCGCGTCCATCGGCGTGGCGATCGTGACCGCCTCCTTGTTGTGGTCGATCGACGCGAAGTGGCCGTCGGCCAACGTGGCGACCTCCCGCCACCCCGGAGCGATCTCGTCGGTGGCCGGACCGCAGTAGATCGCGTTGACCTGGATACCTTGGAGGATGCTCCGCGCGCAAGCGTCGGAGTAGCGGATGACCGGGTCCTGGTCGGCCGACTCGTTGCCGGCGACGAAGATCAGCTTCAGCACATCATCACCCGCGGTCCACTCGAGCTGCGTGGCGGCGTCGACGACGCGTCCGACGAGCTCGGTTCCGCCGTCCGTCGTCAGCAGGAAGAGCCGTTCGGAGAAGAGGTCGATGTTCTCGGTGAAGGGGACTTCGACCTTCACCCAGCCATTCTCCTGGGACAGTCCGTCATTCCCGTAGCTCAGGAGCGCGAGCCGGAGTTTCGGGCTCGGGGAGGCGGTCGCGAGGTCGTTGACGATGGCCCAGAGCTTGTCTCGTGCGGCATCGATGAGCCCCTGCATGCTCCCGCTCGTGTCGAGGCAGATCGCGAGCTCGATGACTCCGGAGTGCTGAGCCGTGGTGGCGACCGGCGAGGTCGCCGCCGCCTGGCAAGGCTGGATGCACGGAACGTTGCACGACACGTCGGAGGGCTTCGGGGCGTCGCAGGGCGCGAGGGCGCCACCGGCGAGAGCAGCGCTGAGGAGGATTCGATTCAACATCCGTCTTGCTTTCCTTGTTGGAGGAGGACGTTTCTTCCGTCGACGCGGATCACGGTGCGGCCGCGCAGGCTCATCGCGGCCTGGCGATGCTCTTCGACCATGCGGTCGAGAAGCTCGAAGTAGCGGGGGCTGGCGAACTCGACGGTCTCGTCGATCGAAACGGCGGTCGAGCCGCCGAACGCGCGCGTGTCGAGCCACTGTTCGCCACGGCGAAGGAACGCGCCGTCGGCGATCTGCTGGACGCGATCGTGCTCCACTCGCTCGAGGGTGGAACCCCAGTAGCCGTTGCGCAGGTTGAGCTGCAGTTGAGAGCGCATGTCGTTGTAGTTGCAGCCCTGGTTGACGGCGCCGAGGCCGGAGCGAGTCTGGATCGCGCGGAGCGAGTAGTTCGCGGAGCAGAGGTCGTTCACGGCAGACCAGTTCGAGAGATCGGTCCCTTCCTGGGCGAGGAACGCCGTGTACTCGGTCAGGATTCCGTAGCGGGTCGACAGTCGCAGGATCTCGTCGACCAACTCGCGATCGGGTCCGACGGTGGTGGTCGCGACTCCGGATTGGCGGATCACTTCGGTGAGCTGTGCGATGCGGCGACTCGCCCAGAGACGAGGAACGAAGGCGTTGGTCGTCGAGGCGCGGTGGAGCTCGAGCGGATAGGAGAACACCCGGCGACCGGTCGCCGCATCGCCGTGGACCTGGATCGTGAGCGGAGCGCTCCGGTGATACTGGCCGAGAACGACGAGCTGCTCTCCGGCGTAGAGGTCGGGGAGACGGTGCGGCAAGAGTTCACTGAGGAGCTGGGTCGACTCGCGACCCTGGGCATCGAGGGTGCGGATCACGGCATTGCGCAGCACCGGACCGTGTAGCCGACGGGCCAGCGCGGCGACCGCGGTGTCGACGCGCGCGCCGGGGAGGACGTAGGTCGAGACCGCCCGGGTGTCGGCGGACAGTCGATCGAGGAGGGGCGCATTGACGTCGACGCCGACCCCGAAGGTGTAGATCCGCCGGTCGTGACGATTGGCGAGGCGAACGAGCTCGTGGATCTCGCCCTCTTGGCGCCTCCCGAGGGTCGGCAGACCATCCGTCAGGAAGAGCACGATGGGGACGAAGCGTTCGTCGTGCGGCTGCCGGAGCGCCTCGAACAGCGCGTCGGAGATGTTGGTCCCGCCCGCCGGTTGGACACCGCGAATCCACTCGAGCGCCGCTGCGCGACCCGTCGAGACCGGGACCGGCGCCGGAGCGAAACACCGCGCGGTGTTGGAGTAGGTGATCAGGTTGAACCGCTCGTCGTCCCCCAGACGCGCGAGCACCTCGGCCGCTGCGCACATCGCCTGGTCGAGCTTCGCACCCGCCATGCTGCCCGACCGATCGATTACCAGAGTGACTTCACGAGGGATGACCTCCGAGCCCTGTTCCGGCGCAGCGGCCATGAACAGGAAGTAGCCGCCGCTCGCGTCGTCGCTGGGGACGGTCGGATCGGGATAGGCGAAGAGACTCGCCGCGAGTCCGGATTCCTCGAGCAGGACCGAGAGCTGGAACGCGCCCGGCGTCGCCGGATCGATCACGCTGACGTGTCGAGCACGCGTGACCGGATCTCGTGGGTGGTGGACGAGCGTGTGGGTCGGCGAGTAGATCGCCGAGGAAGCGAGGTCGTGGTTGACATCGACGGTGATGTTCCACGGGACGGCCGCGTCGAGCGCCGCGCTGCGGAGGAGAGTGTAGTCGACGCGCTGGCCGTCGCCCCCGAGGATCTCTTCGTAGCGAATCCGGATGGACTGCACTCCACGGGCCGGCACCGGAAAGACGCTCGACTTCAGGAGTCTCTGACCGGCGAACTCGAGCAGCGCCGGATCCCGCAGCTTCGCGACGATGTCTCGGTAGACGGCGCGTGCGCGGTTCCGAGGCAGGAGCTCCGCGCTCGGCTCGGTCGCAACTCCGGAGAAGTCGAAGCCGCCGACGGTCGCGCCGTCGGGGATCGGAAGGACGATCACCGCCTCGGCGGGACGCGCTCCACGGTTCGCGAGCTCGAACTGGAGCACGGTCGACGCGGTTCGTCCGGTGATCTCGACGTGGGCCTTGACCTCGGTCCAGACGAGATCCGGGTTCCCGCGCACCACGGGATACCCGCGGCACTGCGGCACGATGATGTGCGACGCCTGCTCCCACCCGCGAACGGTCGAGCGCACCGTCTGTCCGGGCGAGGAGAGGGGGGCGAGAACGGCGACGAGGGCGAGCCCCCACGAGAGTGTCGTTCGCAAGCTTCCCTACCTTCCTCCGGGTCCTGGTCGCACGATCGGCGACCACTGAAACGTACCCGGAGGAGGGGGAGCGGGGAGTAACGCGAACGTAACCGCCCGCCTCCCTCGGAGCGCTCGTCAGCTGAAGTCGCCGCCTCGGATCACAGCAACGATGATCCAGCCGATCGCGATAGGCACGACGAAGCGCACGAAATACAGCCAGACCTTGAAGACGAGCCCACCGGTCCGATCGGGAAAGAGCTCCTCATCGCTGTCACGTGATGGCAACGCCCATCCGACGTAGAGCGCGATCAGGAGCCCGCCGATCGGGAGGAGCCAGTTGGCCGACACGTGGTCGAGAATCGAGAGCACGCCTCCCTTGTCGGCAGTCAGCGTGACATTGAGTGTGTGGCGGAGACCCTCTTCGGAATCGCCGAACACTTTGACGCTGCTCAGGAAGCCATTGGCCCCCAAGGACAACGCCGAGAGGATGCTCAACCCGAACACGGCTGACGCAGACGCGATCGTGGCCTTGGACCTCTTCCACCCATACCGATCGACGAACAATGAAACGATCACCTCGAGAAGGGAGATCGTGGAACTCAGGGCGGCGAAGGCCACGAGAACATAGAAGAGCGGGCCGACGATCGCGCCCCCGGCACCGGCCATCTCCGTGTAGAAGAGCTGCGGCAGGGTCACGAACAACATTCCGACGGTGGACCGCCCGACCTGCTCGCTCATGCCCTCGACCGAGAAAATGATCGAGTACATGATCATGCATGCCATCAGGGCGATGACCGTGTCGAGGACGACGACGGTGATCGAGATCGGGACGATCCGCTCCTTCTTCTGAATGTACGATCCGTACGTGATCATCGCGCCCATCCCCAGGGAGAGCGTGAAGAAGGCGTGGCCGAGGGCCTCCAGGACCGCGTGGTCGCCGAGCTCGGAGAAGTTCGGCCTGAAGAGGAACTCGAGACTTTGGCCGAACCCACTGAGCTGGGAGACCGAGATCAGAATGTAGATCAGGATCAGGAGGAGAGCCGGCATCAGGATCTTCGACGCTCGCTCGATCCCGCCGGAGATCCCGCGCCAGACGATCAGCGCGGTCATGGAGCTGAACGCCGCGGCGAGTCCGATCTGCTTTCCCGGGCTCGCGAGGAACGCGTCGAAAGCCTCTGCGGGCGGCTTCTCGTACCCCGAGACCGACCATGAGAGACACTCCCCGAAGCTCGACAGCGACCAGCCAGCAATGACGCTGTAGAACCCGAGGATCACGAATCCGGAGAGGACCCCGAGGAATCCGATGATCCCCCAGTGGCCGTGCCCGAGCTTGCCGAACGCGGTCGAGACACTCGCCTCGGCGCGACGGCCGATCAGGATCTCGGCACACATCAGTGGTAGTCCGACCACACAGATGCAGAGGAGGTACACCAGGACGAACGCGCCCCCGTGGTTGTTCCACGTGATGTACGGGAACTTCCACAGGTTGCCGAGGCCGATCGCGGAACCCGCCGCGGCCAGCACGAAACCGAAGCGACCGCTCCAATGCTCTCTCGTCAAGACTCCTCCAATCCGGGGGATCGACTCGTCTTAACGGGAAACTCGGCGCGAGGCAACACGGCCGTACCGGTTCCCCGTGTGCTTCGTCGTCGTTAAGATCCCGCTCCGGAGATCTCGAAAGGCAGAGGCGATGACCGATCCTGTCTGGCGCCCGAGTGCGGATGACATCGACCACGCGAACATCACTCGGTTCATGCGTGCGCAGGGAGTGGAGGTGGACTCCGGTGATGCGGCTGCGGTCGAGCGTGTGACCCGCGCTTTCGTGCGTCGGACCCAGGAGGACCCCGAGTGGTTCTGGGACGCGGCGCTGTGGGACATGGGCATCACGTGGACGCAGCCGTACGAGCGGGTGCTCGACACGAGCCGTGGCAACGCTTGGGCCGACTGGTTCATCGCGGGGGAGACCAACATCGCGCTCAACTGTGTGGACCGACACGCGAGGGGCGCACGAGCATCGAAGACGGCGATCATCGCTGAGACCGAGGATGGCGGGGTGAGGCACTTCAGCTTCGCCGAGGTCGCCGACGAGGTCGGACGCGTCGCGAACGCGCTCCGTTCACTCGGCGTGGGTCGTGGGGACACCGTCGCCTGCTACATGCCGATGGTCGCGGAGGTCGTCTTCGCGATGCTCGCCACCCAGAAGATCGGTGCGATCTTCATCCCGATCTTCTCCGGCTATGCGCCGCCCGCGGTCCGCGAGCGCCTCGAGGATGCCGACGTGAAGGTGTTGTTCACCGCGGATGGCTCGATGCGTCGTGGACAGCCCTTCTCGATCAAGGAGAGCGCCGACGTCGCCGTGGCGGGGCTTCCCGCGCTGCACCATCAGATCGTTCATCGACGGATCGGCGGTGACTTCGCGTGCCCGATGACCGACGGCCGGGACCACTTCTGGGATGAGCTCGTCGCGGCGCAGTCGACCGAGGCGCCGACCGAGTCGATGCCGGCACTCGCGCCGGCCTTGATGATCTACACCAGCGGCACGACCGGAAAACCGAAGGGAACGGTTCACACGCACGCGGGCTGTCTGGCACAGATGGGCAAGGAGCTCTACTACAACTTCGACTTGAAGAACTCCGACGTCTTCTGGTGGTTCTCCGACATCGGTTGGATGATGGGCCCGTGGGAGATCATCGGATGCTTCGCGCACGGGGGGACGATCGTCGTCTTCGAGGGGGCGCCCAACTATCCGGAGCCCGACCGCGTCTGGCGTACGGTCGAGTCGCACGGCGTTACCCATCTCGGGATCAGTCCGACGGCGATCCGGTTGCTGATGCGGGCCGGTGACGAGTGGGTCGACCGTCGGCCGATGCCATCCCTGCGCATGCTGGGGAGCACAGGTGAGCCCTGGGACCCCGACAGCTACGGCTGGTTCTTCGAGAGAGTCGGCAAGCGACGCTGTCCGATCATCAACATCAGCGGCGGCACCGACATCGTCGGCTGTTTCCTCGCGCCGCTCCCGATCCTCCCGCTGGCGTCGACCACCCTCCAGAGCGCGGGGCTCGGGATGGACGTGGATGTCTTCGATGAGGAGGGGCGCAGCCTCGTCGACCAAGTGGGCTATCTCGTCTGCAAGAAGCCGGCTCCGTCGATGACGCGCAGTCTCTGGCGCAACGACGAGAAGTACATCGAGACCTACTGGTCGAAGTTCCCGGAGGTCTGGAATCACGGCGACTGGGCCAAGGTCGATCGCGACGGGAACTGGTTCCTGTTCGGTCGCGCCGACGACACGCTCAAGGTGGCCGGCCGCCGCGTCGGGCCGGGAGAGATCGAGGCCGCCCTGATCGAGCATCCCGCGGTGAGCGAAGCGGCGACGATCGGCGTGCCCGACGATCTGAAGGGTACCGAGATCGTCTGCTTCGTGGTCCTCAACGGGGAGCGACCGGAGTCGGAGGAGCTCCGGACAGAGCTCATCGGCGCCGTCGTCGAGGCGCTCGGGAAGGTCGACCGGCCGAAGGCGGTGCTCTTCGTCGACGATCTCCCGAAG
>JAGQRC010000656.1 GCA_020425835.1 Planctomycetota bacterium
CGTCCAGATCGTGAGTGTCGTAGGCCAACGAGTCTCCTATGTCGGCCAGTTGCGCTTCGAGCAGGGGCTGGGTGTCGGGATCGAAGCGCTGCAACTCCGGCTCGTCGAAGCGTCCGTAGTGTTTCGCGATCGATTCGCGAATCTCCCACGAAAGATTGAGACCGGGGAAGTCCGGATAGCGTTTCTCGAGGCAGTCGACGACGCGCAGACTCTGACGGTTGTGGTTGAAGCCGCCGCAATGGCGCATCAGCTCGTCGAGCTTCTCCTCACCCGCGTGGCCGAACGGCGGGTGACCGAGGTCATGGCTCAGCGCGATCGCTTCGACGAGATCCTCGTTGAGCCCCAAGGCGCGGGCGACGGTCCGCGAGACTTGCGAGACCTCGAGGGTGTGGGTCAACCGAGTTCGGTAGTGGTCGCCTTCGTGATTGACGAAGACCTGCGTCTTGTACTCGAGACGCCGGAATGCGGTCGAGTGCACGATACGGTCTCGATCCCGCTGGAAGTTCGTGCGCAGCGGCTCGTCGGGCTCCGGGTTCTCCCGACCTCGACTGTCGCGCGACCGCATCGCGTAGGGCGCGAGCAGTCTCTCCTCGCGTTCGACGGCGATCTCGGGAAACCCCTCCGCGGCGTCATCGGAGTTCGAGCTCAAGGACGCGACCTCCTCGCGTCGCTCAGTCGATCCCCGCCGCGGATCTCGATCGCGCGAACGCGCGGCTTTCCCGGAACGAGCAGTCGCCGGCCGATCTCCAGGTGGCTCGGATCGAGCGCGGGGTTCATGCGCTGGAGCTCCGTCACCGGAACGGAGTGACGGCGAGCGATCGAGAAGAGCGTGTCTCCCCGCTCGACGATGTGGACCACCGCGGTATCCGGATGGATCGGCACTCCACGCATGGCCGGGCGTTCGTGGCGAGGCTCGAACGCGGTGGGGCTCGCGGCCGGAATCGTGCAGCCCCCGAGGAGGACGACGATCGACAGAACGGTGAGAAGGGGGACGGGCCTGGAAGCCAACCGTCCACGCATGCGCGCTCCTTTCGCGGCATCGCATAGGAGAACAGGATGCGTGAAGGAATGGCAAGGGCGATCTCGAGCGAACGGGCCTTCGCCGTTTCGCGGTGGACGCGAACTCACAGAGATGACGAGTCTCCCCCAACGAAGAACACCCCCCCCGCGTGCGACGCGGAGAGGGTGCTCCTCCTCGGACGGTCGTCGAAGCCCGAAGGCTCCTACATCGGCGCGTCCTCGGGGTAGATGTCGTTCGACCAGTCGAACGGACCGATGGCGAAGAAGGTCCACTGCGAGTAGTACGAGTGACCCCACAGATCGCCGCTCTTGGCGACGTAGTCCCCGCTGGCGTTGCGGACCCAGACGCGGAACTTCGCCCAGCCCTCTTGCTTGTCACGGTAGAAGAGGTAGAGGGCGGGGATCACGGTATTGAGGCTCGAGTTCGGCACCGGCAGCGGCAGCTCCGGAAGACCGAAACCGAATCCGCTGTCCTTGAGGCCCGAAGCCGCGGTGCGCACCTCGGCGACGAGGTCGGCGGCCTCCGCCGTGCCCGCGAGCATTCCGCCCGCTTCGATCACCAGGTCGCGCATGGCGCTCTCGGCGAAGGGCTTGCGCTCATCCTCCATGTAGTTCGACGCGACGAAGACCTTCTTGCCGTTGAAGACCTGCGACGCGCTTCCCTTGAATTCATCGACCGCGCGCTGAATCGCGGTCGAGACGAGCAGTTGCTCGGTCGCGGTCTTCGGCGTCGTCGTCTTGCGGATCCCTCCGAGGCAACCGTTCAACGAGACCAGGCCTGCGACGCAGAGCACGATCACGGTAGTTCGCTGGAACACCCCCAGCTCCTTTCTCTCGAATTCGCACTCGCGCCCGCGCCGGAACGGCGCGAACGCTCCCCAATCACTTCCCCGCGGATCCGCGGCTCGGCGAATCCCCTGGAGGGGTGATCCCGGCCGGGACGAGGCCGGAAATCGAAGCTCGCTTCAGGGTGGGAAGTTGGCGAAACCTAGAGTGTTCTTCCGAAATGGTCAACTCAGTGGTGGGCCCGAAATCCGGGGGAAAATGCCCGGACTCGATCTCCACGACGCGCCTCGAGTGCGGTCGCGGCCGATCCGCTGAAAGTCGTCGGCATCCGAGAGGAAACATGCGTTCCTACCGCAACCTCGTCGCGCGTGCGGCCGCCATCGTCTCGATCAACTCCTGAGTGCTCGCTTCGCGGCGCGTGGAACGCAGCTCGCGCCGGAGCCGCCGGGACCGGTCGTCGATCCACTGCTCCGCGGCTCGAGTGGCGTTCAGCCGAGCCCCCTGCTCGGCGGCAAGGGCGTCGAGCAGGAGATCGTACAGAGTGATGAACAGGAACTCGCGGACCGCGACGGCGGCGAGACGTTCGGGATCGTCCCACGGCGTCCTGCGCCGGCCGTTCTCGGGCTCTGCGGCGAACGGGAGAAGTGTCACTCGGTTCGGAGTCGAGACGCCGACGCCTTCGAAGCGACTCGAGACGATGTCGAAGCGACTCAGCCGATCTCGCTCGTAGCGGGTCAACACCACTTCGGCGAGCCGCAACAACAGCGGGGTGATCCCCCGAACTCCGGTCGGTCCCGGAAACTCTCGATCGATCTCCACATTGCGTCGACGGAGAAGCAGAGCGGCTCGACGCCCGACGACCATCGTCGGCCCCGGGCCGAGCTCGGGTCGGATCGACGCTGCGAGATCGACCACACCGACGTTGTACGCTCCACAGAGTCCGAGCTGTCCGCCGACCACGAGCAGTCCGGCGGGTCCATCTCCCGGGCCGATCGAGGCGCCGGACTCGCGCAGGACCCGCTCGATCCCCTCGCGATAGCGGTGCGCCGGATCCACGGCCGCTCGAGCGTCCCGGAAGTGATGCGCCGAGAGACTCTTCATCGCGCCGACGGCCACCCCCAAGGTCTCGAGGGTGGCGAGGCGACGTTCGATCGCGACGGCTCGCTTCACGACGCCTCCTCCCGCGCGACGCGGTCGCGCTCCGCTCGGAACCACCGCTCGAGCTCCGTCGACCAACCCTCGGAA
>JAGQRC010000657.1 GCA_020425835.1 Planctomycetota bacterium
TGCGAGACGTCGCCGACGAAGAGACGACTGGCGGCGAGATCCCAGTGCATCCGGAACGGATTGCGGAAGCCGAGCGCCCAGATGGAGTCGACGTTCGGGCCCGTGCCATCGAAGAACGGGTTGTCGGTCGGCACCGAGCCGTCGGGGTTCACGCGATGGATCTTGCCGCCCCCGCGATGGAGGTCCTGCGCCTGCGGTCCATCGAGTTCCTCGCCGACCGCGATGTACAACCGACCATCCGGACCGAACGCGATTCCCCCACCGTAGTGTCCATCGCCGACGATGGGCTCGTCCTGCCAGACCACGACCTCGCTGCTCGGCACGGCGATGCCATCGATCGAGACGAAGCGCGAGACGCGATTCCGCCCGACGGTCGCGTTGCTGTAGAAGACGTAGACGTAGCCGTTGACGATGAAGTTGGGGTCCAGGATCAAGTCGTAGACCCCGCGCGCGGCGAACGTGTCCACATGGGGAATCGTGAGGAACGGCACCGGATCGAGCGTGGTCAGACCGGGCTCCACCCTTCCGACGAGACCGCCCTTGTGCGCCACGAGCATCGTCCCATCGGGGAGGAACTCGAGCGCCATCGGGAAGTCGAGATCGGAGATCACCAGCTGGTTCTGGAAGTCCGCCGGAGGGCTGGCCAGCACACAAGGACAGGCGCAGCCGACGAACAGCATCAGCGCGACGACGCGAATGGACGACACGCGAACTCCGGTTCTGAATCTTGGAGTGACCCAACGAGGTTCGTGCAGTCCCCATACGAGACTGCGCCTGCGAGCTCGATCCGTCGGCTGGAGCGGGATCGGGACTCCCGATCCACTTCGAACCGCTCTTCGGGCACCGCCCTCATCGCCTCGAACTCGTGGACGCCAATTCTACCGTCGAGCGCCGGCGGAGTAGAGGGGGTCGTGACGACGGGCGGATCCCCGCGCCGGGACCGGCCATCGGGGTCTCCAGCTCGCCCGAGGAAACCCGCGCCGAATCTGGGATTCGGTGAGGTCCCCGGGCGCCGTCGATCGGCTGGGAGCTGTCGGAGAACTGCGTTCGTGCCGAGAGCTCGACAGTCCGAGGCCCAAAGACCCATCGTGAACCGCGTCGCGAGGAGCGGCTTCGCAGCAGCGGGCTCGTGAAGGGTCCGGGCCCTGGGCTCTCGGCCGGATCGAGTTCTCCGACGGGCTCCTGGTTCGGTCCGGGAGCCACGACGGTTCCCCCTTCCCCTCTCCAGGAGACCCCCATGCGCGTCGGCGTTCCCACGCTCGTGCTGCTCGCGATGTCGGCCTTGGCCACCCCGTCGTTCGGGCAGCTCTCGATCACCAGCTTCCAGCCTTCCGAGATCTCGTACATCGGCCAGACCCCCTACACCCTCACCGGCTCCGGCTTCACCCCCGGGGTCACCAGCGGAATGGTGGTTCGAATCGACGGGGTCGCCACGACACTGACGTCGGTCACCTCGACGCAGATCACCGGCTTCGCCCCGTCCCACGCGGTGACGATCGATCCGGTCGATGTCACGGTACAGAACGCGGCCGGCGCCTCGGTCACGCTGCCCGATGTCGTGAGCTACATCGGGCCACTCTCCGTGGACAGCGTGGCCCCGACGGCGATCCCGGCGTTCACCGGCGGAGCGACCGTCACCGTGACCGGGGTCGCCTTCATCCCCACCGCCTCGGCGTCACTCCTCTTGCCCGGTGGCACGCCGATGCCGGTGAGCACGACCTTCGTCGACGCCCGCCACCTCACCTTTCCCGCACCGTCGCTCGCACCCGGCGCCTACGATGTTCGCGTCTCGATCCCCGCCGGTGCGGCCGTCCTGACGATCACGCTCGCGGGAGGACTGACGGTGGTTCCCCCGCTCGATCTCCAGACGTTCCAGCCGACGGAGGTCTCGATCTACGGCGCCACACCCTTCGCCGCGACCGGGACCGGCTTCACACAGAGCACGATCCTCCAGATCGCGGGGATCCCCGTCACGCCGACGTTCGTGAGCGCCGGCCTTCTGACCGGAACCGTTCCCCCGAATCCGGGCGTGCCGCTCGGCGCTCCGGTGCCGGTCATCGCGATCGATCCGGTCGCGGGGAGCGATACCCTTCCTCGCGCGTTCCAGTACGTCGGCCCGTTCGATCTCGCCTCGATCGATCCCCCCGTGTGGCCCCTCGGATCGTCGACCGCCATCGACCTCTTCGGCACCGCGTTCACCGCGTCGACCCAGGTCGAGATCGGGGGGATCGCCGCGACCGTGCAGTTCGTCGCGCACGACCAGCTCCGCGCGCTCCCGTCGAGCTCGCTGTCGACCGGCTTGTACGACGTCCGGGCGTTCGAAGGGACCTCGTCGAGCCCGATCGCCGAGGACACCCTCCTTGCAGCGTTGACCATCAGCGACAGCAGTGGACCCGTCCTCGCCGACGTCGAGCCCCACCTCGCCTGCGCGACCGGCGGCACCTTCGTCGTGATCTCCGGAAGCCACTTCATCCCGGAGACGCAGGTGTGGATCGGTCCGCAGCCGCTCCTCGACCGCGTGGTCGACATCCACGGCGGCACGATCACCGGCATCATCCCCTGCCTGCTGCCGTCACAGACTCCGGGTCCGGTGCTGGTCACGGTCACCGACTTCCGTGGCTCGTGGGAGTCGTCCGACCTGCTCGCCTACACCGAATCCTGCGCCACGCTCCGCTCGGTCGAGCAGCTCGAGAGTTCGCTCGCGTACGGCACCGCCCTCTTCTCCTGGCACAATCCGGAGCCCTATACGGAGATCCACGTTCTCGACCTCGACGGGAACCTGATGGACATCCTGCCCGCCGGAACCACGTCGTACGAAGTCGGCGCGGGCGCCGGGGAGAGCTCCGTCACGCTGCAGTTCCAGGGCGTCACCGACGCGGACATCTCGAGCGCAGTCCCCGAGTCGGCGCAAGCGTTCCCGTGCAGCCACGCGCCGCCGATCGGCGGTGCGGTCGTGCCCGGCGTGCTCGATCTCTCGATCCGCGGTGGGCACCTTCAGGAAAAAGTAATCGTGCAGCGACGGCGATAGCGCGCGGTAACGGCGATCGATGG
>JAGQRC010000658.1 GCA_020425835.1 Planctomycetota bacterium
AGAGGCGATCCCCCCGCCCCGCAAGAGCGGTGAGCGCGGGGAGCCTCCCGTTCCGCGGACCGGTTGAGCCCCACCGCGCGAGGAAGGAGCAGTCGTGCGCCGAGCCCCCGTGAGATCACCGCACTGGCGGCGACTACTCGACGGTGACCTTGGCTTCCTCGAGGAGGACGTCGTACCGGTATCCCGCACCGAAGTCCTTGTCGACCACGACCGTCCCCTCGATGAGCACCGTGTCGCCGAGGTTCACCGGCGTCGATGTCGTCACGGTGAGGTCCGCGACGCCGGCGATACCGCTCCCGTCGCGGATGTGCAGCCAGTTGCGCCCCATGATGTTGGCGTTGAACTTCACGACCTTGCCGCGAACCGCTACCGCACGCCCGGCCAGGGTCGATCGCCCCTCCACGACCTCGCTCACGGTGTATCCGCCCTTGGCGCGTTCGATTCCGGCGAGGTCGATGTCATCCGGTTTGACCGGGACGGTCGGGTGACCCTCGGGGATCTTCGTCCGATCGATGTCGGGCATGCTCGCCGGCTGCGACGTCGTGGCCGCGACCTCGGGCTTCACCGGACCGACGCTCCCGGACCGCTCGATCCCCGCGCAGAAGTAGATGAGGTCGAACTTGCGATTGAGCGTCCGACTCGGGAAGTCGACCATCGGCTGCCCCTCGGGGACGATGACTTGATCGCCGACGGCCACCTCGAAGGATGGGGCAGCAGCCCAGATGGTCATCGAGCCATCGGTGACCTCGACGTACGTGTACGGAGGCGCGTCCATCGTCTGGGTGACTCGGCCGATGAACGTCTTCAACGGTTCCCCGGACCGAGGGTCGGGCGTCGCCGCCGACGGGTCGGTGCGCTCCTGCGCCTTCGGTCCGCAGCAGGCGGCGGTGGCGACGAACAGAATGATCAACGGAATCCAAGTGAGTTGTCGGGCCATGGCTTCTCTCCCGGGGTCAGGTCGGATCGATCGATTCGCTCCGAGCGAGTCCGACGACCGGAACGAAGAAACCGACGCACCATGATAATCGTCGAGGGTGATGTCAGAAACACCCCGATCGATGATCCGCGAGGAGTTCGATCATGAATCTAACGCTAGGAATTGCGCTGTTCCTCCCGCTGTTGACTCCGAGCCCGCCGGTCGAGAACGCGCCGCCGGTGACCCGGAACGTCGCGATCGTCGTCCACGATGGGGTCGAGCTCCTCGACTTCGCCGGCGTCGCCGAGGTGCTTCAAGCGGCCGGGAAGCGGGGGCCGACCGAGGATCCCTGGTTCCGGCTGTACACCGTGGCGCCCGACGAAGCCCCGGTCGTCAGCCAGGGCTTCCTGAAGATCGAGCCGGAGTACACGATCTCGAACTGCCCGACACCGAACATCGTGGTCATCCCCGGCGGCCGCAGCTCCGTCCTGTACGGCGACCCCGAGTTCATGGAGTGGATCCGACGCACCGTTCCGCAGTGCGAGTTCGCGCTCTCCGTCAGCACGGGTGTTTTCGTTCTCGGATACGCCGGGCTCCTCGACGGCCGCGAGGTCACCACCCACTGGAGCACCATCGAGGCCCTCGCGATGTCGGTGCCCAAGGCGAAGGTCCGAACGGACTGGCGATTCGTCCCGAGCGGAAACCTGGTGACCTGCGGCGGCATCACGTCGGGACTCGACGGTGCGCTCCATATCGTCGCGTCGACGCTCGGGTTGGCCACCGCCGAACGGACGGCACGGTACATCGAGTACACGTGGTTCCCTCCGCCAACCTTGGTCGAGCACTATCCGGACGTCAACACACGACTCGGCGAGAAGGAGCAACTGCTCGAGCGGCTGCAGCTCGCCGTCGACCGCAGTGAGTGGGACCGGGCGACTCAGGTGTTCCTCACTCTGGCCGATCGCTTCGCCGATGACGGCGCGGCGGGATACCGTTTCGGCCTGACCCTTCTCGAGAATGGTCAGCTCGATCTCGCCGTCCAGGTCTACCGTCGAAACGTGAAGCTCGCCTCCGGCCGCCACCTGTACAACTCCTACTACAATCTCGCCTGCGCACATGCACTCGCCGGCGACAAGGACCAGGCACTCGGCGCGTTGACCAACGCGGTCGCGGCGGGTTTCCAAGAAGCACAGTTGGCGCGCGAGGACGATGACCTGGCGTCCCTGCGCGGAGACGATCGGTTCGAACTGCTCTTGCGACAGCTCGACGAACGTCCGGGCAGTGGACACGGCGCCGGCGGACACGGCGCCGGCGGACAGAATGGTGGTGGCCGGAGTGGCGGCGGACGATGAGGCTCGAACGCGATCCACCGGCCCCGGCCGCGTCACGCGCCATCCAACCGGGAGATCGCGCATGACCCCCCGCCCCCGTCTCGTCCTTCTCGTCGTCCTCCTCCTTCTCGTCCTCGTCATGGTCGGCGCGACGCCGTCCTTCGGTCAGATTCGTTCGACCGAGCCCCTGGTGATCGGCACGAAGGAGGCACCGCCCTTCGCGTTCAAGCGTGAGGACGGAACGTGGGACGGCATCAGCTTCGCGTTGATGCGTCGACTCTCCAACGATCTCGGGTTCGACTATCGCATCGAGGAACGCACGCTCGACGGCCTGTTCACCGGGCTCGAAGAAGGACAACTGGACCTGTCGATCGCGGCGCTGACCGTGACCCCGGAACGCGAGGAGCGCGTCGACTTCTCGCACCCCTATCACACGTCCGGCTTGGCGATCGCGACTCGCTCGGAGTCCGGGCTCGAAGCCTCGACGGTCTTCCTCTTCCTGAAGCGACTCTTCTCGATCCAGTTCTTCCAGGGCATCGCTGCGCTCGGCATCGTGCTCCTCGCGACCGGCGGACTCATCTGGTGGCTCGAGCGCCGAAAGAACCCGGAACAGTTCGGGGGCAGCACCGCCCGAGGTCTCGGCTCCGGTTTCTGGTGGTCGGCGGTGACCATGACCACGGTCGGCTACGGCGACAAGGCACCCCGCAGCCTGGGCGGGCGAATTCTGACCCTCTTCTGGATGTTTGCCGGGTTGATCCTGGCCTCCTCCTTCACCGCGGCGATCACCACGGCGCTGACCGT
>JAGQRC010000659.1 GCA_020425835.1 Planctomycetota bacterium
ATCACCACCGGGATCTCCGCGTTCGACCGGGCACTCACCGTCCGGAAGCTCGCCGACCCGACCACGCGGATCGACGACCTGCGTCGACCGGGGCACGTCTTCCCACTCCGAGCTCGGCCGGGCGGCGTGCTCGAGCGCGCCGGGCACACCGAGGCGTCGATCGACCTCGCCCGTCTGGCGGGCTGTACGCCGGCCTCGGTCATCTGCGAAGTGATGAACGACGACGGCACGATGGCGCGTCGACCGCAGCTCGAGGAGCTCGCGGAGCGCGAAGGGTTGCTGATCGGGTCGATCGAGGACCTGATCGCCTATCGCCGGGAACACGACCCCGCGCCCGCGCATTCCGGGGTCACCGGAGTCGTGCGTCATCGCGCGGTGGCGAAGCTGCCGACCCCGTTCGGGCAGTTCGCGATCCATGTCTTCGCCAACGAGCGCGACGAGGAATTGGTCGCGCTCTGCCTCGGCGACCTACGGGCCGACGACCGCACGCCGTTGGCGCGCGTGCACTCCGCCTGTTTCACGGGGGATGTCCTCGGATCGCTCCGCTGTGATTGCGGAGGACAGCTCCACATGGCGCTCCGAGCCATGGGAGAGGCGGGCCACGGGGTCTTGATCTACCTGCCGCAGGAGGGTCGCGGGATCGGGCTCGCTCGGAAGATCGAGGCGTACCAGCTGCAGGAGTTCGGTCTCGACACGGTCGAAGCGAACGAGAAGCTCGGCTACCCCGCCGACCTTCGCTCGTACGAGGACGCCGCAGCGGTGCTCGGTTGGTTCGGCGTCCGACGGGTTCGCCTGATGACCAACAATCCGGCGAAGATCCAAGGACTGAGCGAGTGCGGGATCGAAGTCGTCGAGCGCATCGCGATCGAGCCCGGACCGGGCCCCGTCAACCACGGTTATCTGAAGACGAAGAAGGGGAAGATGGGCCACTTCTTCGAAGCGGTCTGAACGTCTCGTCGACGGGCGCTCGTCTCGACGACGATCTCTTCCGCTTTTCCTCCCGCTCGCGAAGGGCCCCCATGTCCCGGACGAAGCTCGGTCTCTCGGTCGTCGCCCTCTCCCTCGTCGGATGCGTCGGGCCGATGAAACTGACCCGGCGCCTCGACGAGAAGACGAACCAGCTCTACGTCGACGCACCGGTGATCACCCAGGTGTCGAGCCCCTTGATCCTCGCCGGGGGCGTCGTGGCGGTCACCGTCGACGTGTTGTTGGTCAATCCAGTGTTCTGGTGGAAGGACGCCTTGCGCGGGCACGGCACCGCGTACTTCTACAAGAACCCCGAGGTGCCCGCCGAGCAGTGATTTGGCGTGTCGGGGATCGCTTGGCGCGGCGCGCGGGGCCCGAGCCGACGCGACGCGAGCGCCCACCGGCGGGTGTCCGCGGCTTGGACTTCGCGGTTCCGATGTCGAACGCCGTCCCGTCTGCCCGCAGAATCCCGCACCCACCGCGGCACGTCCGAACATCGAAAGTGCCGGTGGGAACATCGAAAGTGATAGAATCGCGCCTTCCCTCCAGCCAGCAGAACCGCGACGATCCTGTCCCTGCCCGCCATTCCGTTGCTCGTCGACCGAAGAGTGAACGCCGCCGTTTCGAGCCCAGGTCGTTGGGGGTGGGACCGGGTCTCGAATCTGCAGTTCGCCGTGTCGCGAGTTGTTCGCTCCATTGCAGGCCCATAGGTGCCGTTCGATGGACCGTTCAGCCCGAGAACGAGTCGTCGTCCTGTCGATTCCGAGCCGCGAGGTCCACGCGCCGTTCGCCGATGCTCACGATGGGGCTGCGTCTCCCAACCCGAGGACGATCGAATGATGTCCAGTCGCTCCACACGCCAGTCTCTCCTTCACAGTGCTCTCGCCCTGTGTCTGATCACGCTCGCCTTGTCGAGTGGCTGCGGAGGAGGGGGCGGCGGCGGAGGAGGGGGCGGAGCCCCTGCGGCCCCGAACAACTCGCCGCCTTCCGCACTCGTCAGCGTCCCTTCGGGTTCGGTCTCCGGGAATGTCACCGTCGACGTGACGGTGATCGACGCCGACGGGGATCCCGTCGATCTGGTGATCGAGTTCAGTCCGGACGGCGTGCAGTTCTTCACGCCGCAGTTGGTCGGTACCCCGGCACTGTCCGGGTTGACCGCCAACTCGGCCGGGGTAGTGCATCGTTTCGAGTGGGACACTGTCTTCGACAGCGTCGGGCTGACGATGGTCCAGCCGGGGGTGACCGTGCGAGTCACGCCGCGCGATGCCGGCGCCCTCGGCAACGCGGTGACGAGTTCGCCGTTCGACGTGGACAACGTCGGGACTCCGGCGACCGCTCCGATCGTCACGGGGGTGGCGCCGCAGTTCGGTCCGACCGGGACGATCATCGAGATCGTTGGGTTCAATCTCGGGGACGACGCTTCCGCGATCGGCGCCACGGTCGCAGGAGTCGCGCTCGCCGTCCTCGACGTCGTCACGGACACGACGACGTCGACCCCCGACGGCAATCCGAGCCTGCTCCGGGTGATCACCGCTCCCGAAGTGGTCGCGGGGTCGCTCGAGCTCGTCCTCGCCGGTACACCGCTGTCGACGGGGGCGACGTTCACCGCCGCTCCGAGAATCACCTCTGTCTCACCGCCGGGGATTCCGGAGGATGGCGGTGTCCACACGATCACGCTTCGCGGTTCGAACCTCGATCGCGGTGCAGTCGGTGTCGTCCTCACCGTCGGCAGTGTGGAGACACCGGTCGTCCCGACGGCGTTCACGGCGGACGAGTGCCTGTTCGAGTTCCCGGTCGCGCTCGTTCCGGCCGCGGGAGGGTCCATCGTCCAGGTAGAGGTCGAGCACGACGGAGGTCGTAGCAACCCGATCGAGATCGTCCACTCCGACAGCGCGACGACGCCGTTGAACATGGCACCGATCATCGGATCGGTGAGCCCCTACCAGCGCGTCGCAGCGGGCATCATCCCGATCGACTTCACTCTGTTCGACTACGGGACCGACGTCGCCTCCGTCTCGATCGCCTACTCCGTCGATGGCGGCGCCCCCATCGCCTGCACCGAGGCGCCGA
>JAGQRC010000660.1 GCA_020425835.1 Planctomycetota bacterium
GGTTGCCGCGGGAGTCGAGGATGGCGCGGCAACGGAGATCGACGATGATGCTCATGAGTCCTCCTGGTCATTCTCGCGAGCCGTTCGGGCTCGGCGAAGGAGCGGACTCGGCGCCGGGCGCCGGGTCCGGCGCGTCGGTGCACGTGTGGCGGCTCGGTTCGCCGAGGACCACCGGGACGGGGCCGGCGGATTGCGTTATCATGCGGCGCTTCGTCGGGATCCGAACTCGTCGTCTCGATCTCGATGGATCGACCTCGTCGGGCCTCGGAATCGCGGCCGAGCATCATGGGAGAGGTCGCGGGGAAGTCAACGCCAGCGGCTCGGCCGCGTGCGGGCCCTGGCCGGCGTCCGGTCCGAGGGGAGTCGACATGCCGACAGACCGAGCTCGCCGATTGAAGGACGCGACGTCGTCGGTCCTCCCGAACTTGATCACTCTCGGGAACGCCGTCTGTGGCTTCGTGGCGTTGAGCTACATCGCCTCCGCTCTCGGCGCGTCGAGTCATCCCGACAGTCTGGTCGCCGGCGCCGATCACGGGCTTCGAGGGTTCGAGAGGGCGGCGTGGTTCATCTTCCTCGGCATGCTGTTCGACGTCTTCGACGGTCGCGTGGCGCGGATGACCGGAAGCACCAGCAGCCTCGGGGCGCAGCTCGATTCGCTGTCCGATCTCGTCACCTTCGGCGTGGCTCCGGCCGCGCTGACCATCGGGATGCACCGGGCCATTCTCGGTGTCGGCCCTTGGGAGAAGGTGATCTGGGCCTTCGGCCTCGCCTACTTCCTCGGGGCGCTGCTCCGATTGGCTCGATTCAACGTCGAGCACGACGAAGCGGACGAGGCACACCTCTGCTTCAAGGGTATGCCGACCCCTGCCGCGGCCGGATGCGTCGCGGGATTGACGCTGGTCTACTTCTGGCTCCATCACTGGAAGTCCTGGGAGCTCCAGGTCATTGCCGAGACCGCGCCGGCCTGGGCCGAGTGGACGGGTCGGGCCCTGGTCCGGGTGATGCCGTTCATGGCGTTCCTGTCCGGATACGCGATGGTCAGCAACCGACTCTTCTATCCCCATTTCGCCAGTCAGCTGTTCCAGCGTCGCCAGAGCTTCGACACGCTCGCCTATCTCGTCTTCGGCTTCACGCTGTGCATCATCATGATCGAGCCGGTGATCGGGCTGGGGTTCGTCACCTACATGCTCTGGACTCCGGTCCGGACGCTCTTGCGCCTCCAGACCGGGAATCCGGTCTCCAGCGAGGAGTCGCCGCAGATCGATGGGTGATCCGGTGCGCGAGGTCTTCGTCGGTCTCGGGTCGAACATCGATCCGGAAGCGAACCTGGTGCGAGCGCGCGAGTCGATCGCCGCTCGGGTCGGGCGCATCGTCGCGCGCTCCCGCGTGTACCGCACGGAGGCGATCGGTCGCGCGCAGGCCGACTTCCTGAACCAAGTCATCGAGGTCGAAGTCGATGCCCCCGAGCGAGTGGGTCCCCGGCGTCTCCTCGCGCTCCTGCTCGACATCGAGGTTGCTCTCGGGCGGCCGGCGGTCCACGAGACGTGGGGGCCGCGGACGATCGACCTCGATCTGCACGCCTACCGCCGCGCGCTCCGCGACGAGCCCGGGCTCGTCGTGCCTCACCCGAGAATCGTCGAGCGCCGGTTCGTCCTCGAGCCGTGGGCGGACATCGCTCCAGGGTTCGTCGTGCCCGGACTCGACGCGACCGTGTCCGAACTTCGCGACGGGATGCGCGACGCCGTCGGGCAGCGGGTCGAGGTGGTGATGAGGAAGGGGGGCCAGTGATCGTCGTCGAGACCGGAACCGAGGTGCGAGAGTGGCGGCGGTCCGCGCAGGGGACCGTCGGCTTCGTCCCGACCATGGGCGCACTCCACGAGGGTCACCGCTCGTTGGTGCGTCGGGCCCGGGAGGAGTGCGACAGAGTCGTCGCCAGCGTCTTCGTCAATCCGAAGCAGTTCGCGCCGAACGAGGATCTCGATCGCTACCCCCGCCCGCGCGAAGCGGATGAGTCCATTCTGCGCGAGGACGGCGTCGATCTCGCCTGGTTCGGACGCACCGACGACTTCTATCCGCAAGGATTCGCGACCGAGGTCGCCGTGCCGCTCCTGGCGAGGGGACTCTGCGGACGCACCCGTCCGACCCACTTCGCCGGCGTGGCGACGGTGGTTCTGAAGCTCCTTCACCGCGTCGAGCCGAACCGCGCCTACTTCGGCCGAAAGGATTTCCAACAGTTCGTTCTGATCCGACGGATGGTCGAAGACCTCGATCTCGACATCGAGATCGTCCCCTGCCCGATCGTGCGGGAGCGCGACGGGCTGGCGATGTCGAGCCGCAACGTTCATCTCTCGGAACGCGGTCGCCAGCGCGCCCTCGCCCTCTGGCGGGGACTGACCGCTGCGAAGCATCGATTCGACGAGGAAGGCGATCGGGACGCGACGAGTCTGGTCCTGACGGCGACCCGCGAGATCCTGGCGGAGACCGGAGTCGAGCTCGAGTACGTGGAGTTGGTCGACGCGAGGTCCCTCGTCCCGGTCGAGGTCATCGAGGGGGACGCGGTCCTCGCAGTGGCGGCCCGGGTCGACGGCGTTCGGTTGATCGACAACATCGCGTTCGGAGCGGATCGGTGAGACATGCGCCCCTCTTGCGACGAGTGCGCTCGGGGCGCGGAGTCGTCCTGACACCGGCGAAGCTCAATCTGTTCCTCGAGGTTCATTCCCGCCGAGGCGACGGCTTCCACGAGCTCGAGACCTTGATGGTGCCGCTTCTCTGGTGGGACCGGATTCGAGTGTCGATCCGCGACGGAGGGACGACGGAACCCGATCGGCTGGTGGTTCGGGGAATCGCGGTGCCGACCGGGAGCTCCAACCTGATTCGCCGCGCTGCGGATGCCCTTCGGCGACATCACCCCGTGCCACCGCTCGACATCGAGTTGGACAAGCGGATCCCGATCGAGGCGGGTCTCGGAGGAGGGAGCGGCAACGCCGCGGGGACGTTGGTCCTGCTCGACGAGCTCTTCGACCTTTCGCTGCCCC
>JAGQRC010000661.1 GCA_020425835.1 Planctomycetota bacterium
CATGTCCGCCTTGTTCGGCGCGCGGAAACCGCGACCGATGTGACCGACCAGGCTCACCTCCTCCGTGATGTCGACCACGAGACCGGCGCTCCCGGTCAACGCTTGATCGGTCTCGTCGAGGTTGAGGTCGGCGCGGGTGAGCGCGCCCGCGTTGATCGCGTTCTGGATCGAGGTCGCGAGCTGCCCGAAGCTCGGCGCGCGTGAGCGCAACCGGAACCGATCCCACCGAAGCCCGAGATCGAACCGCAGGCGCGACAGCGCCTGCCACTCGGAGAGCAGGAAGACCGCCTCGTTGTCCCAGTCGACGTCGGGGTCGAGCGTGCCGCGCTGTGGATCGCCGCTCTCGAGCTGGTCCAAGTGGAAGTGGAAGCCGTAGACCAACCGCAGCTCGGGGAAGGGATGCGACTCCGCTTGGATCTCGAAGCCGACGGTCTCCTCATCGGACTCGCTGTCGGAGCTCGCCGAGTCGGTGAACGACTCCTGGTCGTGGAAGTAGCCGGTGACCTTCATCATCTCGACCGGCCCGAGATCGGTGCCGTTGTAGGTCAACGTCGCGAGATCGCGGTTCGCGTCGGAGTCGCTGCCCGGCCGGACGTAACGTGTCGCGCCGATGAGGTTGAAGTCCTGGTAGGAGAAGGCGAGCTCGTGGCCGTCGGCGAGGAGGAACGAGAACTGCGTGTCCCAGTTCTCCTCCCGCCAACCACTGGGTTCGAGCGTGCCGAGCCCCCGCCCTCCGGTCAGCGCGTCGATGTCTCGCAACGATCCGCCGACGAATCCATGGAACCGCGCCGAGGTGATCCCCAGCTCGAGTCGCCCGGAGCGCTCCTGATCGGCGCTGGCGTAGCGGCCGAGCGCACGGCCGTAGACACCGACCTCATCCGTGTAGCGCGGCTCCTCGTCCGACAACACGTTGACGACACCACCGATCGCGTCGGTTCCGTACAGCACCGAGCCGGGGCCACGCACCACCTCGACCCGGCGGACGTCGAGCTCATCGATGTTGTTGAGGAAGGAGTTCGGCCCGGCGAAGAGGCCCGCGGTGTTCCGACGGATGCCATCGAACATGTAGACGACGCGGTTGCCCATGAAGCCGCGGATGATCGGGGCACCGCCGTTGTGCCCGGTCTTCTGCACCCAGATGCCGGGCTGGAAGCGAAGCGTCTCGGCGGTCGTTCGACTCTGCCGCTCGGCGATCTCTCGCTCGTCGACGAGATTGACCCCGACCGCCGTCTCGGTGGCCGAGGCGGAGTGACGCTGCGCCGTCACCAAGATGTCCGGCTCGAGCTTCGAGGGCTGGGATGTTTGCGGGCCGTCGGGACCCATCGAGACGGGATCGCTGACGTCCGGGGGGAGTTCGGTGGAATCCGAGGCGGGGCTGGCGATCAGGACGAGGGACAACGCGAGGCAGAGGGTCATGGCGGCGCTTTCGTTCGAGGTGGGGGAACGTTCGTGCGACCGCGCATTCTGGAGGTCGACCCCGATTTCTCAAGGCCAAATATGCCAATTTCTCAACCAACGATATTCGGATAAGAGATTTGAACAATTGACCTTGTGGGCTCTATTGCCCGGGGGGAAGTTCGATCGTCCCGCGCGGCGCGTCCGACCGTTCGTCGGCATATTGCGGTTTTGACAACCCGACGGAGCACCGCGGCCCGGTAGACTGCCGACGTTCGAGTCGTCCGCGTCGCGGGCGCCCACCTCAACGAACGGAGGTTGCTCGTTATGAACAGCATCACCTCGTGGACGCGGGTCGCACTCTCGATCGCCGTCCTTCTGGGAGTCTCTAGCGCAATCAAAGCGCAACCGGTTCACGACGATTGCGACGGCGCGCTCGTCGTCGGTCCGGGAGTCCACGCCTTCGACACGGCCGGGGCCACGGCGAGCGACGTGGATCCACCCGGCTTCGCCCAGGATCTCTGGTACCGGACGAGCGCTCCGCACGGGATCACGGTTCGGATCCGCGTCTGCGGCCCGTTCGACCTGACGCCGGTCGGACTCCTGGTCTACGCGGGCGATACCTGCCCCCCGCCCATCACATCGCTGCTCGGCACGGGCGGTGAGTGCGACTGGGGCTTCGCGAGCGCGTTCGAGCTCGATGTCCAAGGGCCGACGCTGCTGACGCTGCGCGTCGGTAGCCTGGCCGGGCCGATCGAGGGACAGCTCCGCATCACTTGGATCGAGCACGACTGCCACTCCGCGCCGACCACCGCGGTCATCCCTCCCCTGTTCCGACGCGGAGACGCGGACGGAGATGGAACGGTCGACGTCGGCGACGTCATCTACCTGGCGAGCTCCATCGTCGAAGTGGGCGCGCCGCCGTTACCCTGCCGCGATGCCGCCGACGCCAACGACGACGGTCGACTCGATCTCGCGGATCCGGTCCGCCTCGCCTTCGCCCTGTTCCAGCCGAGCACTGCATCGCTCCCACCCCCCGGTCCGCTCGACTGCGGCACGGACCCGTCGACGGACACGATCGGAGACGACCTCGGCTGCGCGACCGTTCCGCCGTGTCCGTGACCGACCGACGTGTGACGAGCCATCGAAGAACGCTCGCTGGCTCAGTGGCTGAGACGGACTCGTCCCCGGTGAACCACACCGATCGAGTCCCTCACCCTCCTGGCCAGCGAGCGCGTCACGCCGTCGCGCGGATTCCCGTCAGCTCTTGGTGAAGATGAACACCCGAGCATTCGCAGCGGGTACTTGACGCACCACGGTCGCCGGCAAGGTCAACGTCGGCGGAGTGGGTGGTCCCGGGAGAATCGTCCCGGCCGCGATGATCTCCTGGACGTTGTACTGACCGACAGGAAGTCCGAACGCGGTCGGGTCCAGCGTGAACGAGATGCTCTTCGTCCCACCCGTCGCCCCCATCTGGTAGAGGTTCGTGTCCGAACCGTGCGTCCAGTTGAGCAGCACCACGCAGAAGCCCTCGAGATCCGGACGGACCCAAGTGCTGGCGTAGACCATGGGTTGCTCCGCGCCATAGGGAACGGTCTGCGCGGATCCGCCAGGAGCGATCGGAACCGTGACCTTC
>JAGQRC010000662.1 GCA_020425835.1 Planctomycetota bacterium
GTCGAGGGCGCGGCGGCGAGATGCCTGGAAGAGGTCTTCCTCCAGGACTGGGAGATCGAGACGGGAACCGGAGCCGAGCCGTCGCCGCTCGGCCCACCGCCGGATCCCGCGACAGCGATTCAATTCGTGCCTTCGGGTCCCCAGGAGTACGACGAGACCGTCCATCAGGTCCTCTTGGCCGCAATCTACTCCGCGTCCGACGAGATCTGCCTGACGTCACCGTACTTCGTGCCGGACGAGTCGACGCTGAACGCCCTGCGTTCGGCGGCGCTGCGGGGCGTCCGAGTCACCATCGTCCTCCCCGCGAAGTGCGACTCGGTCCTGGTGCGATTCGCGAGCGCGGCGACGTTCGCACGGCTGCTCGATGTCGGAGTCCGAATCATCCGCTACGAGCGCGGGTTGCTGCACACGAAGAGCGTCACGATCGACCGACGGTTCAGCCTCCTCGGCTCGGTGAATCTCGACATGCGGAGCATCTGGCTCAACTCGGAGATCACCGCGCTGGTGTACGACGAGAGCTTCGGTCGGGAGCTCCGTGACCTGCAGGAGAGCTACATCGCATCGGGGCGGCCGGTGGAGTCGGGCGAGTGGAGCCGTCGCGGAAGAAGGCAGAGAATCGGAGAAGCGATCGCTCGGCTGGCGAGTCCGGTACTCTGACCGTTGTCGCGCCGTCGAATGCCCCGGGGGCTTGCCGCAATCCGACGAAGGTGCGAATGTGGAGCCGGTCCCACTTCGCAAGGAGCTCGCTGCCATGCGAACCCGCTTCATCTCCTGGGCGCTGATCGCCGTGACCTCGATCACTCTCGTCGGTTGTGCGCAGCGCGAGCCCGTCCGGTTCCGAATGCGCTCGTGGGGCGCCCTGCGCGATGTGCTCCACGACGGCCGAACCGAGGGACGCATCGGGATCGCGACGATCCTGTCGGACGACACCGTCGGCGTCGGCCTGACCGCGGGGCTCCACGACGAGATCACGATCGACGGGGGCAAGGTCCTCCTCGCTTCGGTGTCGAACGGGGCACCGCTCCTCCGTCGCGGTGACGGGCACGAACAAGCGACGCTCCTCCTCGCCTCGGACGTGAGTCGTTGGGACCGCCACTCCCTTCCGGTCATCCCCAACCTCCGCGCACTGGAGGAGGAGATCCGGCGCATCGCGCAGGCCGCCGGACTCGCGCCGGGCGCGCACGGCATCCCGTTCCGAGTGGAGGGGGAATTCGGCTCGCTCAGTCTTCACGTCCTCGACGGCTCATGCCCGGTCGCACATCCGTCCGGTCCGCCGCCGTGGCGCGCCGAGCGCGTGCGCGCCACCGGTACGCTGGTCGGCTTCTACGTCGAGGGGCAGGAGGGTCGAATGACGCACAGGGGTGAACGCTCGCACGTGCACGCGACCGCCGACACCAGCGACCAACGCGTCTCCGGCCACGTCGACGATGTCGCCATCGAGGAAGGCGCGACGCTCTACCTGCCGGCGAGACGATGAACAGCGTCGGGGTCAGCGACCGAGCGCGGTGATCGCGGCCGAAAAGGAGGGCGAGGTTTCATCGCCCCGCGAGTCTCTGCGATGGGGAAGGATGAATCCTCCGATCCGGGTAGCATGATTCGGGGGGCCTTCGTCCGGATCGAGGAGGCTGTCGGATCGCCGACGGCCGCCGAGCATCCCTCTCCTCCATCGAGGCGAAAGCGCGACGATGACCGTATTCGAGACTCTCGAGCTCGAGCGCTGTTCCGAACTGCGACTTCTCGATGCCGAAGCCGCCCACCGGCTCGTCCGCGACGCGCGAGAGCGGTCCGGACAGTGGCCCGCCGAGTCCGCGGAAATCCTCGCCCTCGAGTGGGACGCGATCGAAGCGGCCTGTCTGCGAAACCTCGATCGGAACGAGGAGGCTGCGCAGCTCGCCCGAAAAGTGGCGGCGTCGTCCGTGAGCGGAAGCGAACACGCTCGCGCGACCGCGTTGTGCGTCCTCGGGACGCAGGACATCGCTCGGGGCGAGCTCGACAGCGCACGTCGTCACTTCGACGAGGGGCTCCGGCTGACCGAGTCCCTCGCCGATCCGCTTCTCGAGGCGAACCTGCTCGCGATGCTCGGCACATCGTACCTGCTCCAGGATCGCTTCCTCGAGGCTCAGCGCCATCTCACCCGCTCCGTTCATTCCGCCCCGCCGAACTCCCTCTTGATTCCGACCGCGCTCGGCACCCTCGGCGGCGTGCTCGGCGCCATCGGCGATCACGAGGGTGCCGCGCGCGCATACTCGGAAGCGCTGCAGCGCAACGAGCGGGCGGGGAACCGGCGCGGGATGGCGTGGGCACGGCACAATCTCGCCGCGACCCTCTGCAACGCTCAGCGCCTGAACGAAGCCGAGGAGTCGAACCGCGTGTCTCTGGCCCTCCTCGAAGGTGACGACGGCGGGCCGGCGGTTCGCGACGCACAACTCCCCGGCTATGCGTGGTTGCTCCAAGCTCGTATCCGCTCGGCGCGTAACGATGTCGCGGGTGCGCTCGAGTCGGCCGAGAAGGCGCTGAGCTGGAATCGCGAATCCGGCGATCCGATTCGCCTCGGCAATGCCCTGCAGCGCAAAGGGGAGTGTCTCCGTGCTGCGGGCGATCTCCAGGCCGCGCTCGATTGCTATGCGCAGTCGCTCGAGTGCCACTCGGACGCGCGCCTACACGTCGAGGCGTACGTCGGGCGCGCGCGCGCACTGAGTCAGTTGGGTCGGCAGAGTGACGCTGCGCGAGCCCTCGATCAGGCAGACACCCTGACGCGCGAGAAAGCGCACGTCGGCGCGCGCATCGAGTTCCTTCGGGCCGCTGTCGAGGTGCACGAGCATGCCGGACGCCTCGATCGAGCCCTCGAGTGCCAGCGCGAGCTGCACGACTCCGTCGTCGAGTCCCTCGAGACGACCGCAGCCTCCCGGATCGAGCAGGCACGGCTCGAGAACGAGCTGGAACGACTGCGATCCCGTGCGGAGGCGCTCGAGCGATCTCGCGCCGATCTGAAGCAGCAGGTCACGCGACGAACCGCAGACCTCCGCAGC
>JAGQRC010000663.1 GCA_020425835.1 Planctomycetota bacterium
GCCGAGTTCACGCTCGACGGCCTCCCATGCTTCGCGCTCCAACAGCGTCACCTGGCGATGCCCGCGCCCGGAGAAGTCCTCCACGACCCCTTCGTCGACATCGAGGGTCAATCGGTCGAGCCCCTCCATCGGCTCTCGACGCCCCGGGCGTCGGGCCAACGCGACCACTCTTGCGCTCATGCGATCCTCTCCTTCAGCAGGGCCTCGAACGCGCTCTCGTCGAGGATCTCGATCCCCAGATCTTCCGCCTTCGTCCGTTTCGATCCCGCCTTGTCGCCGGCGAGCAGATAGTCGGTCTTCTTCGAGACCGAGCCCGAGACCTTGCCACCGTGGGCGAGGATCAATGCCTTGGCCTCATCGCGCGTGCGGTGGCTCAGCGTCCCGGTGATGACGAACTTCTTGCCCCGAATCGCCGAGTCCTCGACCGCCGCGATCGCGGGTCGTCCCTCCTGCTCGAAGCGCAGCCCGGCCGCGCGCAATCGCTCGATCTCGGCACGGGTCGGCTCGTGCGCGAACGTGTCGATGACCGAGCGGGCGATGATCGGACCGACCTCGTCGATCTCCTCGAGGGTCTCCACTTCGGCGCTCATCAGCGCGTCGAGACTCCCGAAATGGTCGGCGAGGATCCGCGCGACGCTCTCCCCGACGTTGCGGATCCCCAGCGCGTGGATCAATCGGGCCAAGCTCGCTCGCTTGGACTGCTCGATCGCCTCGAGGAGGTTCTGAGCCGACCGCGAACCCATCCGCTCGAGTCCGACGAGCTGCGCTTCGGTCAGCTCGTAGAGATCGGCCGGCGTCTCGACCAGCCCCTGATCGACGAGCTGCTCCACGAGCTTCTCGCCCAGACCATCGATGTCCATCGCGCGTCGACCGGCGAAGTGTTGGAGTCGACCCTTGACCTGTGCGGGGCAGACGAGGTTCTGGCAATAGGGCACGGTGTCCTCTTCATCGAAGAGGATGGGCTCGCCACACGAGGGACAGCGCTTCGGCATCGAGAACTCGCGCTCGTCTCCCGTGCGCTTGGACTCGATCGGCTTGACGACCTCGGGGATGACGTCGCCGGCCCGCTGGACGACGACCCAGTCGCCGATCCTCACCTGTTTGCGTTCGATCTCCCGCGGGTTGTGCAGCGTGGCGCGGCGCACGATGACCCCGCCCACCTCCACGGGCTCGAGGTGTGCGACCGGGGTCAGTGCGCCCGTGCGTCCGACCTGGATCTCGATCGCCTCGAGGCGGGTCGTCGCCTGCCGTGCGGGGAACTTGAGAGCGACCGCCCAACGGGGCGATCGGGATCGCGTCCCGAGCTCGGTCCGGAGCGCGAGATCATCCACCTTGATGACCAGACCATCGATCTCGAACGGGAGGTCGTCCCGCTCCGCCTCGGTGCGCTCGTAGATCGACATCACCGCGTCGACGTCACGAACGATCCGCTGGAACGGAGGAGGCTCGAAGCCCCACTTCGGGAGCTGCGCTGCGAGTTCGGCCTGCGTGTATCCCTCGCGGCCCTCGATCTCGCCGTGGCCGTAGATCACCACGTCGAGCGCCCGGGAAGCCGTGATACGAGGGTCGAGCTGCTTCAGCGTTCCGGCGGTGGCGTTGCGAGGATTGGCGAAGAGATTCTCGTCGGCCGACCGCGATGCATTGAGCTCCGAGAACGACTTCTTGGACATGTAGGCCTCGCCCCGGAGCTCCAGGAGGGGCGGGACCCTACCCTTCAGGCGATGGGGGACGGCGCGGATGGTCCGGAGGTTCGCGGTGATGTCCTCACCGGTGACGCCGTCGCCACGCGTCGAGCCGTTGGTCAGCACGCCGTCCTCGTAGACCAACTCGACCGCGACCCCGTCCATCTTGTACTCCACTGCGAGAGGCAGCGGGTCGCCATCCTCGGAGGTCGTGCCGAGCGCGCGATATGCTCGTTCTCGCCACTCCTCGAACGAACCGCGGTCGGTGACGTTCTCGAGGGACAGCATCGGCTGTCGGTGCTTCACGGTGGGGCGAGACTCGAGGACGAAGTCCTCCGGGGTCCAGGTCACCCCGACCTTGTGGGTCGGCGACTCGGGATCGACGATCTCGGGGTGCTTCCGTTCCAGCGCCTCGAGCTCGCGGAACAGGCGATCGAACTCGGCGTCGGAGACCTCGGGGTCATCGAGCACGTAGTAGCGGAAACTGTGGTAGTGGATCGCTTCGCGCAGGGCTCGGGCCTTGCGCGCGAGGGCTTCGTCGGCCAACGCAGGGTCCTCTTCTCATCGCCGGGGCCGCGCATGGTATGCGGCGTCGGGCGAGGACGGAAGCGCGGCGCTCGTCAGCTCGTGGCGGGGGCGATCCCGTCGACGTCCGGATCATCCACCGCCTCTCGGACGAGCCGAGGCGGATCGTCGGGCTCCGACCGCTGTGAGAGCGGACTCGGGAGCATCGGGGCGGATGGACGAGGATCCACCGCTCGCGGCTCCGGAGTCGCCGAGACGGCCGGCTCCGCCGGAGAGATCGCGGGCAACGGGATTCCGTGCACCAACTTCGCGGGCTCGCGCTCGGGTGTCGCCGCGACGGCTTCGCGGTCGTCCGCGGAGGCGATCGACTCGAGCGGAGCGCCGCGGGGTGAGAGGACCTTGGTCTCGGAGCCCCCGATGTTCCGGACGTCATCCGGACCGAACAGGCGCTGCGCCAGTTCGCTCAGTTTCCGGGTCGGCCAGGTCGCTCGGTCGGGCGACGTCGCGAACAGCGACGGGCGGACGAAGATCTCCGATCGCCGGACCAAGCGGTGTCGATCGGCGAGGGCGAACAGGAGCTTGCGGTCATCGGCGCTGAGATCGTTGGCGTCCGCCAACCGCTGGAAGAGTCTCTCGTCGGCGCGTCGACGCCGCCAGTCCACCAGTGCGCGTTCGATCGCGAGGGGCATCAGACTTTCTCCGATCGGTGAGCAGCGATGCGGCGCAGTCCCCAGGCCGCACTCCTCTGGAACTCGGTCGAGACGTGGGCGTCGGCCGACTCGCGGGAGGGATCGTCGGCGAGTTGCCGGAGCTC
>JAGQRC010000664.1 GCA_020425835.1 Planctomycetota bacterium
CGATGTAGTGTCCCGGCGGGCATGCCTCTCCGACGCGGAGCCGGTGGCGCGCGGTGAACACTCCGTCGTACGCGCGCTTCTCGACCTGCTCCAGCACGCCGGACGCGCCCATCACCTCGTGCATCCCGACCACCTGCCCCGGGTCGGCCTCGATCGGACCATCGACGGTGAGCACCGTCAACGGTCCGACGTCCGGGAGGTCGATCTCGAGGCCGATGTAGTGGACCGTGCTCCGGAACACCGGCTGGTCGCTCAGCCCCTGCTCGATGAAGTGGACGAACTCCTCCTTGTCGTTCGTGAACCCGGAGCGCGCGACCTCGAGCTGCGTCTTGCTGTCGAGCACGATGTAGGTCGGGTTCGCGTTGATCCCGGTGATGCGCTCCTGGATGGCTCGGTACTCATCCTCATCCTGGTCCGTGTAGACCTCGAACAGCTCGAACCTCTCCATCAACTCCACAATGTCCGGTTGAACGAGGAACCCTCGCTCGATCTTCACGCAGTTCGCTCACGTGTGACCGGTGAAGTTGAGGAAGACCGGCTTGCCGCTCCCGCGCACCTCGGCCAGCGCCGCGTCGAGATCGGCCCTCGTCTCCCAGGAGAAGACGCGCCACGGGAGGTGAACCGGATCGGTCTCGAAGACCCCGCTCCAGAACGGGCTCCGATCGATGGCGGCGATCACCCTCTCCCGCAGCGTCGGCTCCGGTTCCTCGGGCGACCCTGCCGGCTCGAGCCTCGTGGTCTGATCGGAGCTCGCGGCGTCACGCTGCGCCACCCTCGCGACCTCCTGCTTCTTGGCGAAGAAGGAGGGCACCACGATCTGCGCCTCCAGGTTCGGCTCGATCAGTCGACCGGTGGCCCCGTAACCGAAGTACGCGGCGAGCGCCAACGCTCCGACCACGAAGCCGAGACGCGGCAACGACCGCCTCTCGAGCTTGGAGTCGTTCTTGAACCGGACCCAACCGAACAGGTACAGCGCGCAGAGGACGAAGAGCACCGCCCAGATCAGGAAGACCATCTCCCGGAACAGCGCATTGATCCCGAAGCCATTGAGTGGAACCACCGCGAGGAACTTGAAGGCCGCAGCGAGCTCGACGAAGCCGAGCACCACCTTGACGGCGTTGAGCCATCCGCCGGAGCGCGGCATTCCCTTGAGGATCTTGGGGAAGAGCGCGAGGAAGAAGAACGGCACCGCGAACGTCGCGCTGAACGCGACCATGCCGGCGAGCGCGAGCCACTGACCGCCGCTGGTGACGGCCAGCGCCAACAGCGTCGCGACGATCGGGCCGACACAGGTGAAGGTGGTGATCGAGAAGACGAAGCCCATCAGGATCACACTCAACACGCCCCCACCCGACGTCGCGTTCGACGCCCGCGTCGTCAACCCGGACGGGAGCGAGATGTCGTAGTAGCCGAACAGACTGAAGGCGAACCAGATGAAGAGCGCGCCGAGGATGAAGTTGATGCTGGGGTTGGTCGCGAAGAAATTCCCGGCGGTCGCGCCGAGCGCGATCGACGCGATGAAGCCGATCCCGGTGAAGGTGACCACGATGCCCAGACAGAAGACGACGGCGAGGAAGAAGACGTTCTTCTCCCCATCCTCGGAGTGTTTCGTGAACACGCTCACGGTGATCGGGATCATCGGGTAGACGCACGGCGTCACCAACGCGAAGAGCGCGCCGAAGATGCCGAAGACGATGATCCCCCACAGCCCTCCGGTTGCGGCGCGGTCGACGATGCTCGGCTCGATCGCCGGGATCTCGATGTCCGGCGCGAGAACCTCGCCTCGGTAGTCGATCGTGATCGCGTCACCCGGCGCGAACGACCCGAGCTGTGGTCTCACGGCCTCGAAGATGAACGGCGGCGAGCCGGAAGTGCTCGCAGAGCCGCTGCTCCCACTACTCGTCGACCCGCTGCTCGTACCCGCCGATCCTCCGGTGCCGGACCGCGGTAGAGAGACGCCGACCGCCACCGGCACCTCGAGAGTCAACGTCTCGTCGGGCAGGCAGCCGTTCACGTCGCAGACCATGTAGGTGAACTCGATGCGGACCCGATGGACCCCGGTCGGTGTCTTCTCGGGCACGGCGAGTGGCAGCTCGAAGGTCGCCTTGTCGATGTGCTCGTGCATCACGACGCCCATGACCTCCGAGAAGTGCTCGTGCGGCTTCGACTCGGTCGGCGGCCCTGCGGCCCGGAACGGGGTCGGGTCCGGGGCGACGACGGTGGTCGGATCGCCCTCGGTGTCGCGATCGCTGTGCAGACTGTAGATGTGCCAGCCCTTCTCGATCTTCGTGTCGATCACGATCGAGAAACTCTGACCCGGCTCGAGATTCTCCACACCACGCGCCGTGATCTCGACGAGGCCATCCTCCTGACCGCGGGCCCGAACCACGAGATGGCCCGTTGCCCCCATGATCGGCCTTTTTTCGTCGCCCCCCTTCGCGCCGACGCCCGGAGTCTTCTCCTCGTCACCCGTCGAGCTCGACGACCCGGTCGTCGCCGACGGGGGCGAGACGGCACCGACGATGACCGGAAGCTCGAACGCGAGCGTCACCGGCGGAAGGCAGGAATTCGCATCACAGATCTGATAGGTGAACGAGACCGGCACGCGATGCGATCCGGACGAGACCCCGGCCGGCGCCTCGAACGGAACGGTGAAGGTCGCCTTCTCGTAGTGCTCGAGCATCGTTCCGCCCATGAGCTCCGAGTAGTGTGCCTTCGGCGGGGACTCGGTGACCTCACCCGCCCGCTCGAACGCGTCGGACTCGAACTCGATGCGAGTCGCGATCCCGAGGTTCTCCTCCAGGTGCAGGCTGTACATGTGCCAGCCCTGCTCGATGGTCGCCTCGAGGTCGATCGTGAACTTCGCTCCCGGCGCGAGATCGCGCGCGCCCCGAGCTTCCACGCGGACGTAGCCGTCTCGATCCGACTGCGCCACCGAAGGACGCTCCACGCCGTCCGCGGGACCGGTGAAGAGCGTGAGCAGGATTGCGGTCGAGAAGAGGCCAAAGACG
>JAGQRC010000665.1 GCA_020425835.1 Planctomycetota bacterium
GGGCGTCCGAAATCCTGGTCGCCCGACTTGGTGGCGAGATAGACCCGGTACGCGACCGCCTCCGGGGTCGGTGTCCAACGGAGGTGCAGGCGTCCGTGATCACCGACGAGGCTCACGAGATGTCCACCCCGAGCCGTGGTCCACATCGGCGAAGAGGATTCGCCCGCGGAGGCCGCGTCGGCGGTGATCCGCGGTCCGGGATGGGGATCCGGGGCGCAGCCGGGCGCGAGAGCGAAGACGCCGAGCACGAGGAGCAAGGACGCGATCCCGACAGGGTGTCGGGGCGTGTCGCTGCTCCTCCGTGCGGCGGGCGAAGAGCCCTCTACGGGCATGCGAGCCCATCGGGGGTGGGGTCGATACCGGCCGTCGGGAACGGCGCGGACGGAGCGGGTCCCGACGTGAAGAGGTAGGTCAGGAGGTAGATCGGATCGGACACGTCGACGCCGCCATCATCGTTGGCGTCCTGCGTATCCTGGCAGGGAATCGGCGTTCCTCCGGAGAAGAGCACCTCGAGGATCTTCACCGCATCCGCGAGGTTCACGGTGCTGTCCCCGTTCGCGTCGCCGCGGACGAAGGTCGTCGGCCCCGTGCCGCCCCCGAGATCGAAGTTCACGGTCGTGTTCCCGATGATCACCACGCCGGTCTGGGTCAGCGGGGAGAGACCCGAGCCGACCGGCGGAGTCGCCGTGATGTCGAAGGTCCCCGTCACCTGGCGGAAGGCGTAGGCCCCGCCGGTATCGGTGCGGCCGCCGAAGACGGGCACGAACTGCTGGGTCGCGGTATCGACCATCGAGATCTCGGCGAGAGCCACCGGAGCGACGCCGTTGGTCACGCTACCGGAGATCACGATTCCGTTCTCGAGCACCACGTCTCCGAGCGCCGTCGCGCCGGAGATCACGGTGTTCGCGAGCAGCTTCGGTGCGAAGCCACTCGCGAACGGCGGACGCAGCACGATGTCGTAGGTGTTCGGAGCGACCATGACGGAGAAGAGACCTGCGGCGTCGCTATCGTCGCTGGAAGTCGGCACGTCCAGCCCAGCGGCGATGAAGTCGAGGTCGACCATCGGGATCGGCGTGCCCGTGCCCGAAACCGCTCGGCCGGACACGGGGACGGCATCTTCGAGCACGATGATCCCGGTCGACGCACCGCCCGGGACGACGACATCCACCGTCAGCTCGACGGTCGTCAGCGGCACTCCTGCCACCGGAGCGGCATTGACCAACATCGCGCCGGCCGGGGCGATCACGCTGAACGCTCCCGTCGGTCCAGTATCGTCGTTGGGAGTGAAGATCCGCTCCCCCGTCGCGATCTCCGTGATGTCGATGTCTACGTTGAAGACTCCGGCGCCGAGGCTGTTGTGGACCGTCCCGCTGACCGTGTAGCCGTCGCGTAGAACGATGTTGCCGAGATTCACGGACGAGGTCAGGTCGACTTGGTCCAATGCGATCGGGACGTAGGGACCACCTAGCGTCCCGAGGGTCGGCTTGAACTCGAGATCGAAGACGCCGACCGGGAAGAGGACCTGGAACGTGCCGTCGGTATCGGTGAAGTCGAGGTTGAGCGCGACGGGATCCCCGACCGCGTCGAAACCATCGATGTCGACTTCCGGGAGGCCGATCCCCAGCTCATCGACGACGACCCCACTGACGAACCGACCCGGGTCGAGCATCACTGTTCCGACGCTGGTCGAGCCACCGAGCCCGACTTGGATCGTCTTCGAGAAATGCGGCGAGTCGACCCCCGGCAAGAAGAGCAACGAGTAGGTTCCGATCGGCACCGCCACCAGGATCGTGAACGAGAACGTGCCGTCCGGACCGGTGAAGTCCTGGGTCAAGTCGGTGATCTCGGTGCCACCCATGAAGAGGTCGATATCGACCCCCGCCAATGGGGCGCCGCCTTCGCCAACGACGGTCCCGCTGATCACCCAGCCCTGCGCCTCGACGGACGTCGACGCACACAGCAACGCCGCGCACAAGCCCACTGCGAAGAACACGGTTCGAAACACAGGCACCACCCTTCGTTTCCCCAACATGGTCGAGTTTCGTCGAGCCCCGGCCGGAGAGTCGGCGCAGGAGAGCCAGCTCGATCCGGTGCGAGCGGGCGCCGCGGGCAACTCCTCGGCCAGCGCAGCTTCTCCCGCCCTTAGTCACTTCTTTATCGGAGGTTTCGCGCCGAGCGCTCGTCTCCGTCGCCCATGGGCTGGCTGCCCATGGCCACCGGTCTGCCGGGGTTCGGCCTGGATCCCGCCACGGGAACTCGGAATCCGTCGATTCTACCGATCGCCACGGTCGCGCGTGGGTTCATCGACCCATCGCCGCCGACGTCGCCGCCGGTGCCCCCTCGCGAAGGCGCTGGCACTCGGCGAGGGCGCCCCGGAGCTCTCGCGTACGCTCGTGCTCCTCGCCGAACCACCCGGCGACCGGAGCCAGGTTGTCCCGGATCAGCGACTCGGCCCGATCCACCTCTCCCAGTCGCAGCATCGCCATTCCGAGCATCGCGGCGGAGTAGGCGGTGAGGCGGTGTCCCGGTGGCAAAGTTTTTTGGCGGATCCGAGTCGCGCGCTCGAACCGCTGCGCCGCGAGATCCCAGCGCTCCTCGAATCGCTCGATGTTGCCGAGGTGGGTCAACGCGTAGGCGAGTTCCGGATGATCCGGGCCGAGCCGACGCTCCAGCCCCGCCAGCCCCTTCTCGATGAGCGCGCGGGCCGCCTCGAAGTGCTTCGATGCGGTCATCTCGAGGACCCCGAGATTGATGAGGCTCTCGAGGAGAAGGGGGTGGTCTTCTTCGAGGAGCTCACGGCGGATCGCGACCGAGCGTTGCAGCGTGCGCAACGCCTCGTCGGGTTGATCGAGAGTCCGATAGAGGTTGGCGATGTTGTTGAGACTCTCTGCGACCTCGAGGCTCCGCTCGCCGAGAACCCGTTCCCGAATGGCCAAGGACTCTTCGCTCGCTTCGAGGGCGCGCGCCGTGTCTCCCCGCGCGCGCAGCGCCGCCGCGATGTTGTTCA
>JAGQRC010000065.1 GCA_020425835.1 Planctomycetota bacterium
ACGTCGGCGACATCGAACGACCCGTCGTTGTTGGAGTCGCCGCGCAGGAACGGAGTGCCGGTCGTCGACGTGCTGGTGCCTTCGCACTCGTCCGGGATGCCGTTGCCGTCGGCGTCGGCGCTGGTGCCGAGCGCGATGTCGATGTCATCCGGAATGCCGTTGCCGTTGCAATCGGCCGGGAGGACCGAACGAATCGTCTGTGAGGCCGCCTCCTCCGGCACGCCGTCTCCGTCGACATCCGCCAGCAGGATGATGTCGTAGAAGACGAAGGGCTCGTGATCGGTGAAGCGAGCTTCGATGAAGAACGGACTCACGGAGCCCGGCGCCAGCAGGGTCACGCTGCTGAGGAACGCCGCCGCCGGATCGAGACCGCCGATCGAGACGATGGGACCCGCGGGTTGGGTCGCCTGGAGCTCGAACGCGACGTCGACTCCCGCGAGACCCGGGGTTCCCGCCTCGAACGTGAAACCGATCGCTCCCGGCGACGGGTACGCGATGTCGACGGGCACCGGGTCCGCGGCCTTGATCACGATGTCGCTCGGTGAGCGCAGCTTCCCTCCGCACTCGACGAGAGATCCCGTCGACAGGTTGAGCACGTGGACGTGGAAGCAGGAGAGCTCACCGGGTGGGAAGAGCGTGACCTCGATGCTGACGGTGATCGGGATGTCGATGCACTCGCCGAGTCCGAGTGGCGGAGTCGCGCCCGCCGACGGCGAGAAGAACATCGGGTCGACCCACGGCGTCGGGCAGCAGTCGTCGACCGCCGAGTCGAAGTGGTAGTCGAACGCCACCGGCTCCTCGCTACAGTTGTTGCAGATCGTCAGGATGAAGGTCGCCTCGAGGAACGGGGTTCCCGGGACGCGACACAGTGTGGTGATCGGTGGCACGTGACAGCTGTCGGGTTCGTCGCAGGGGTCACAGCTCGGCAGCGTCACGCAGATCAACTCGCCGGAGCAGCACTCGCCCGTCATGGAGTTGTGGACACTGATCTCGAAGCAGACCACATCGCCGGGCGATGCCCCGGAGATCACGACGGAGAGCGGGCCGGTCGTTCCACCCGTCGGAATCGGGCTGAGGTAGAACTCGTCCGGGTCGATCAGGAATCCGGACGTCGGCCAGAGGAAGAGGCGATCGATCGCGTAGGGAGCGTTGTTCTGGAGGTTGAACGTGAACACCCACTCGTTGGTCGCGCCGGCGACACAGTCGATCGACGAGGTGAGGAGCTCGAAGCAGCAGCTCGGGGTGGTGACGCAGTGAACCTGGACGCAGCACTGCTCGAGCGTGGCGTCGAGGAGCCAGATCTCGAAGCAGATCTCGGTGTTCTCGGGAACGCCGAGGATGCACGTGGTGATGGTCGTCGAAGCCCCGTCCGGGAGCGAGACGTTGAACGTATCGGGGACCAGGGAGTAGTCCGGCGTCCCGTCACCGTCCAAGTCCTCGGGCACCAGCTTGATGTGCTCCGCGTCGACGCCCGAGTTGTTCGTGATGGTGAACGTGTAGTTGAACTTGCCCGCGACGAGCGCATCACACGTGAGCTGCTCATCGGTGACATCGAGACAGCCGAGCGTGATGCCCTTCGCGCCGAGCGAGATGATCTCCTCGCCGCCCGGGAGCGTCGAGTTCGGCCGCACCTCCATCGGCGTCAGCGCGCTCGAGTAGCCGTCGAACCGGTTGTGGGTCTGGAAGCCGTTGATCATGGTCGGCACGATGCCGATTCCTGCCCCGGCCGGGGTGGCGACGAAGCCGGTCGATCCGGAGATCGGTGGTCCCGCGGTGGCGAACGCCGGCGGCAGGAAGTTGTAGTAGGTCGCCGAGTTGGCGCCCGAGTTGACCCATAGGTCCATCCCGGCGTTGAACGCTGCGGTGATCAGGCCGGCATTGGCGTTGATCTCGGCGACACCCGGGTCGTCGATGTCGCAACCTCCGCAGGTCGTGTGGGACAGGATCACCAGGCAGTCGGCGGAGAGCACGGTCGACCAGCTGACGGTCGAGCTGATCAGATCGTCCGTGTCGTAGTATGTCGTCGACGCGTAGCCGGGCTTCGACCCCATGTCGCCGAACCCGGGCACGTCCGACCATCCCCACGTCCCCACGCCGGAGCCGAGAACGGCAATGCTGTAACTGCCGGCCGGAGTCTCGTCGGGCGTTCCGGCGCAGCGCAGGTAGTCGAGGATGACGCTGTCGTACCCCGCCTGCCCATCATGGAGGAGTGTGTCGTGGCCCGTGAGGTAAATGTTCCCCGCTTCGGACGGGAGGGCGCCGACCCAGAGCAGGGTGGCGACCGTCGCCGCGACGACCGCGATCCTTCGTCCGTCCAGAGCTCGATGCAGTGCGAGCATCACAGTGTGTCCTTCCGCCGCCCCGCGTCGCCGCGAGGCTTCGCCATGTCGGAGTGAGGTTCGGCCCACGCCGAACTCTCCTCGAGTTCCACAGCACGGTGGCGACGAGGATGTCTCCCACATTTCGGAAGCCGGGTGCGCGGCCGAGGGCGGCCGATTCCCACCGGCGACACGGATCCGGGGGGGCGGTTCGCACGGTTGGGTATCCAATCGCGGGTGCAAACGCATGTTTACCGCGACTAAGGCGCGCGCTTTCTTGTTCTTGTGAGTGCGTTCTCGTTTTCGACGACCATGGTCACGAGAGGTGCACCCGGGGGCGGCGTCGCAGCTCGGAGGACAGGGGTCGGGGTCATGTGGGACAAGACGGGATGTGCGCCGGCACCGCTCCCAGCGGGCCGAGCCGGCCGCGGGGACCATCAGCGTCACAGCGGTCGAGCCATGCTGCCGGGACCCATCGTCGGGCTCGTGTTCCTGGCGCTCGCGGCCTGGTTCGTCGCGGGAAGCCCGCCTGCGGCGCTCCCGGATCTCGCGGGGGTCACCGTTCACGAGAGCCGGATCAGCACCGCTCCGCGTCGGACCGCGCTGACCGACCCACCTCGGATCCACATCAATGGGTTCGACCGAACCTGCATGGAGTGCCACCGCACCTTCCCGTCGAACCCGGACTCGTCGAAGAAGCTGATGCAGCACACGGACATCGTGGTCGACCACGGCCCGCACGGGGACTGCTTGGCGTGTCACCACCGGGAGGACCGCGACAAGCTCGCCGGTCTCGACGGTCGACCGATCCCGTTCTCGCAGACGACCGCCTTCTGCGCCGAGTGCCACGAGAGGGTCTTCCACGAGTGGGTTCGAGGTTCACACGGTCGATCCAATGGGTACTGGGATGAGACGCGTGGCGAACGGACGCGACTGACCTGCACCCAGTGTCACGATCCCCATCGTCCGAAGCATCCCGCCATGGACCCGATCGAGCCGCTGCCGCCACCGAAGACGCTCCGCATGGGCGAGCCGAGCGCCGAGCACGCCGAGCCCGAACCCGAGAGTCCGCTCCGCCGCGCACTCCTTCGTGACGACGCCGAGTCGGGAGGTCACCGATGACCCGCGAGTATCAAGCTCCGCTGACGCGGCGGAGTTTCCTTCGCGCCGGGATCGGCGCGACCGGTGGCCTCGCCGCGATGGCCGCCTCGTTGAGCCCGCTTCGCGACCTCGACACCTCCGACTTCACCGTCGAGAAGTTCCTCCAGAAGCACTACAAGGAGATGTCCCCTGCGGAGATGGAGCGCGCCATCGCGCGGATCTCCGACGAGGTCGAGAAGCGCTACGACGTGCGGCCGGAGCTTCGCGACATCAAACCGCGCGACGGCGTCGAGTTCGTCTACGCGCTGGACCTCGGCCGCTGCATCGGGTGTCGCAAGTGCGTCTACGCCTGCGTGGCCGAGAACAACCAGAGCCGTAGTCCGCAGATCCAGTACATCCGCGTGCTCGAGATGCCGCGCGGCTCGATCGACATCGAGCAGGGCAACCATCACTACGATCGGCCGAAGGTTCCCGACGAGAACCACTTCTACATGCCGATCCAGTGCCATCAGTGTGCGAATCCACCCTGCGTGAAGGTCTGTCCGGTCGAGGCCACCTGGCAGGAGCCCGACGGCGTCACGGTGATCGACTACGACTGGTGCATCGGCTGCCGGTACTGCGAAGCGGCGTGCCCGTACTGGGCTCGACGATTCAACTTCGCGAAGCCGGAGGTCCCGAAGGAAGACATCAACCCGAACATGAGCTACCTCTCCAACCGCCCGCGCAAGAAGGGCGTGATGGAGAAGTGTCACTTCTGTCTCCACCGGACGCGCGAGGGCAAGCTCCCCGCATGTCTCGAGGTCTGCCCCGTCGGCGCGCGCAAGTTCGGGAACATCCTCGATCCGTCGAGCGAGGTCTCCGAGATCCTCCGGACCAAGCAGGTCTTCGTGCTGAAGGAAGAAGCCGGAACGATGCCGCGCTTCTTCTACTACTTCGATGACCGCTATCACCGGACCAAGGACTGAGCCATGCGCGAGTACCTCCGGTTCCTCCAGCGTTGCTTTCGTCTGAGCTTCACCGGCGACTGGCGCTATCACGCCTGGATGCTCGGTCTCTCGGTCCTCGCGCTGATGGGCCTCAACGCGTACTGCAAGCAGCTCGTCAACGGTCTGGCCACCACGGGGATGACCGATCAGGTCTCGTGGGGCCTCTACATAGCCAACTTCACATACTTGGTAGGAATGGCGGCGGCCGCGGTGATGCTCGTGATACCGGTTTACGTCTACCGGAATCACAAGCTCCACGACTTGGTGATCTTCGGCGAACTCTTTGCCGTGGCCGCCATCATCATGTGCCTACTGTTCGTGACGGTCGACCTCGGTCGACCCGATCGATTCATGCACCTGTTCCGACGATTCAACTTCCCGATCTCCATGCTGACGTGGGACGTGATCGTCCTGAACGGATACCTGCTCCTGAACCTGCACATCTGCGGCTACCTGATCTACTGCCGCTACCGGGATCGCCAACCCAGCCCGATGTTCTACCTGCCGTTCGTGTTCCTGGCCGTCGCCTGGGCGATCAGCATCCATACGGTGACCGCGTTCCTGTACGTCGGGCTCGGCTCACGTCCCTTCTGGAACTCGGCGATCATCGCGCCCCGGTTCCTCGCGTCCGCCTTCGCGGCGGGGCCCGCCTTCTTGATCCTGACCCTCCAGGTGATCCGGCGAGCGACCGGATTCAAGATCGCCGACACCGGGCTCCAGACCATGCGTCGCCTGGTGACGGTGGCGTTGACCATCAACCAGTTCCTGCTCGGCTGTGAGATCTTCACCGAGTTCTATACCGACAGCGCCCACATGGTCTCCACGATCTACCTCTTCTTCGGTCTCCACGGCTATCACGGACTCGTCCCGTGGATCTGGACCGCGATCGGGATGAACACCGTGGCGCTGATCATCCTGTACCTGCCCGTCCACCGCAGCCTGAAGTACCTGAACATCGCCTGTGTCCTGATGATCATCGGGATCTGGATCGAGAAGGGGATGGGCCTCATCGTTCCCGCCTTCATCCCCTCCCCGCTCGGCGAGGTCGTCGAGTACGTCCCGACCTGGAACGAGATCTCGATCTGCCTCGGGATCTGGGCCTTCGGCCTGCTCTGCTACTCGATCATGGTCCGCATCACGATCCCCGTGATGACCGGCCATCTGCGGAGCGGTCCACACTCCGAGAATCCAACTGCGGCGGAGCTCGCTCCGTCCCCATCGCTCGAATGAAGGAGGAGACATGTCCTCGAACGTGTTCCGACGCCGAATCGCGGTGATCGGCATCGCGGTAGCCGTGGTCTGCCTGGCTGGGGCAGGAAGAGTCGAGGGACAGGCCTTCGGTCTCCCGGAGCTCAGCGATGAGTCCAAGGAGTGCATCGAGTGCCACAAGAAGCAGAACCCCGGGATCTACCAACAATGGGGTTCCAGCAAGCACTACCGGGGCAATGTCGGCTGCTACGAGTGCCACGCGGCGGAGAAGACCGATCCCGATGCGATGAACCACTACAACCACGTCATCGCGACCATCGTGAGCCCCAAGGACTGCGGCAAGTGCCACTCGCGCGAGGTCGAGGAGTTCTCGGGGTCCCACCACTCCAAGGCGGGGCGGATCCTCGGCTCGCTCGACAACATCCTCGCGGAGGTGGTCGAGGGCAACAGCGCGATGGTCACGCCGTCGTTCCCCGAAGGAGTGTCGGCCGCCGCGGTGAACGGCTGCTGGCAGTGCCACGGCTCCCAGATCAAAGTGCTGCCGGGCGGCAAGCTGGATCCGGCGACCTATCCCAATAGCGGCATCGGTCGCGTCAACCCGGACGGGACCGAGGGCTCCTGCAACGCGTGTCACACCCGTCACGAGTTCTCGGCCGCGCAAGCGCGCCACCCCGATACCTGCGGCAAGTGCCACCTCGGACCCGATCACCCCCAGAAGGAGATCTACGAGGAGTCGAAGCACGGCATCAACTTCTTCTCGAAGATCAACGAGATGAACCTCGACTCCGAGAAGTGGATCGTCGGTGAGGACTACTGGGCCGCCCCGACCTGCGCGACCTGCCACATGTCGGCGACCAAGAACCAGAACGTCACCCACGACATCGGTCTGCGCATCAGCTGGAACAACCGTCCGGTCACGTCGGTTCGCCCCGAGGTCTCGGATGCGAAGATGGGTCTCCCCGGCAAGGACGTCCCGTGGCAGATCCGTCGCAACAACATGAAGGACGTCTGCCTGAACTGCCACAACACCAACTGGGTCGACGGCTTCTACGTCCAGTACGACGCTCTCGTCGAGCTCTACAACGACAAGTATGCGATCCCGGGTAGCCAACTCATGGCAGCTGCCAAGCCGCTGCGGAAGCGCAAGGCGAACTTCGCGAACAAGATCGACTGGACTTGGTTCGAGCTCTGGCACCACGAAGGTCGTCGGGCTCGTCACGCCGCGGCGATGATGGCGCCCGACTACACGCACTGGCACGGGACCTACGAGATCGCCAAGAACTGGTACACGGACTTCATCCCGGAGCTCGAAGAGCTGGTCGAGATGGGGATGCGCTCCGAGGACCCGGCTCAGGTCGAAGCGGCCAAGGGGCTGGAGAAGATGATCGACGAGATCATGAACTCGGATGACCACAAATGGGCGCTCGACAAGATGGGTGCGGACGAGAAGGCGCGTCGCGCGAAGGCCGCGGAGGATTTCAAGAAGCGCTACGAGAAGTAGCGTTTCGATTCGCAGGCGGAGGGAGGATCTCGTGTCCGAGCGATTGACCGAGCACGACGCCCGGGTCGCGCTGCGTGACCACGTCCTCGAGAAGGCCGAGGCCGCACGCCGCCGGTACGGCGACCTTCGAGGCCGCGGAGACCTCCTCCGCCTGCTGTCCGATTCGGACGTGCTGCGATACCCGGTTCAGCTGAGGTTCGATGCCTCGGAGTTGGAGCCGGGGGAGTTCGGCTACGTTCGACCGAACGCGGAGGATCCTCGACAGGGCTTCGTCCTGTTCGTCCATCCTTCGTTGGAACACGACTTCGATGCCTGTGTCCGCGCCGTGCTGTACCACCTGGTGGTGGTCAACTATGGCGAGATCGCGACCGGCGCCGAAGCGGAGGCGTTCGGGGCGTCGATCCTGGGCGTCGATGTCGAACAGTACTACTGCGACCTGTGCGAGCTCTCGGACCGGTTGGGTGGATCGCCGGCGGCCGATCCACCGTCGAGCTGCGGCTGCCCGTCCGGGACCTGCGACCGGAGGTGAACGATGACCATCGTGAGTGCGCTCGCTCGAGTGGACATCCCGAGGATCGCCGAGACCAAGCAACGCCTCTCCCGGCTCCCCGGAGTCGAGGTCCAGAGCACCGTCGATCCGGGCAAGCTCGCGGTGGTGATCGAGGGAGCGAGCATCGACGCCACGCATCACGTTCTGACCCAACAGGTGGCGACCACCGATGGCGTGCTCGCGGTCTGGCCGATCTACATGGAAGAAGAAGAGTAGCCCGAAAGGCCCCTCGACCATGGAAACCAATCGTAGAGACTTCATCAAAGCGAGCGCAGCGGCGGCTGCCCTCGCCGCAGCGGCGGGGCCGGTCGCTTGGCCGACTCTCGAGGCGCAGGCTCAAGGGATCGAATGGCACAAGTCGGTCTGCCGCTTCTGCGGGACCGGCTGTGGGGTGATGGTCGGAACGCGGGGTGACCAGCTGGTCGCGCTCCGCGGCGATCCGGAGCATCCGACGACCAAGGGGCTCGTCTGCGCGAAGTCCCTGTTCCTGCCCAAGATCGTCCACTCGAAGGACCGCCTCCAGCACCCGATGGTTCGACGCAACGGGAAGATGGAGCCGATCGGCTGGGAGGAGGCGATGGAGCTCCTCGCCGACAAGTTCGCCGAGTCGATCCGGAAGAACGGCAAGGACTCCGTCGCGTATTACGGATCCGGGCAGGCGCTGTCCGAGGAGAGCTACCTCGCCAACCGGATCTTCAAGGGCGGGATCGGCACCAACAATGTCGAGGGCAACCCGCGGCTCTGCATGGCGTCGGCGGTCGGTGGCTACGTCACGACCTTCGGCAAGGACGAGCCGATGGGCTGCTACGACGACATCGACCACGCCAAGGTCTTCTTCCTCGTGGGATCGAACACCGCCGAGTGCCATCCGGTCATCTTCGACCAGATCCTCGCGCGCAAGCAGTCGGGCCGCGAGGCCCTGGTGATCTCGCTCGATCCGCGCAAGAGCCCGATCCAGTCCGTGGCGGACATCCACCTCGACCCGCTGCCCGGTTTCGACCTCGCGGTGCTGCACGCGATGGCCTACGTCATCATCAGCGAGAAGAAGCACGATCCCGAGTTCATCGCGAAGAACGTGCAGTTCAAGATCGTCAAGGACGACAAGCCGACCGAGGTCAGCTTCGACGAGTACTACAAGTGGCTCGAGCAGTACCGTCCCGACCGTGCCGAAATGATCTCCGGGGTCAAGGCGGACAAGATCGTCGAGGCCGCGAGACTGTTCGCGGTGGGCCCGACGATGTCCTTCTGGACCATGGGTCTGAACCAGCGAACGCGCGGGGTCTGGGCGAACAATCTGATGCACAACCTGCATCTGATCACCGGCCAGATCGGCAAGCCCGGGGCGACCCCGTTCTCATTGACCGGTCAACCCAACGCGTGTGGCGGCGTCCGCGACACGGGAACGCTATGCCACCTGCTCCCGTACGGTCGGGCCGTGGCCAACCCGGACCATCGCGCAGAGATGGAGAAGCTCTGGGGCGCGAAGCCGGGCACGATCGCCCCGAAGCCGGGGCTCAACACGATCGAGATGTTCCGCGCGCTCGGCCGCGATGAGATCCAGGCCATCCTGATCCTGACCACCAACCCCGGGCACTCGCTCCCCAACGTCTCCCCGCATCGCGATGCGATGGGCAAGGCGCGACCGAACAAGCCCTTCGTGGCGGTGATCGATGCCTACCCGACGCGCACCACCGAGCTCGCCGACCTGGTCCTGCCCGCCGCGATGTGGACCGAGAAGGCGGGGGTCTTCGGGATGTCGGAGCGTCGCTACCAGTACCAGCCCCGCTTGAAGTCGGCGCCCGGGGAGGCGCGCCCCGACCTCGAGGTGCTCCTCGATCTCGGCCGACGGCTCGAGAAGAAGGGGGTCATCAAGAAGGGGTACCTCGATCCGATCCAGAACGTCGATGACGTCTGGGACGAGATGCGAATGGTCTCGAAGGACACCGCCTACGACTTCATGGGCATGACGCGCGATCGTCTGAAGAAGGAGCGGGGCATCCGGTGGCCCGCTCCGACCGAGGACAGCGCGGGAACCGCGCGTCGCTTCGTCAAGGGCGAGGACCCCTGTCTCGATCGCGGTCCGTACGCCAATCACGATCTCGAGGATGGAGACGTTCACTTCTACGGCGCGCCGGGAAAGAAGGCGATCGTCTGGCTCCGTCCCGTCAAGGGACCGGCCGAGCCCCCCGACGAGGAGTACCCGTTCGTGTTGTCGACCGGGCGGGTTCTCGAGCACTGGCACACCGGCACGATGACCATGCGGGCCGAGGAGCTTCGCCGGGCCTATCCGGAGCCATTCGTCGAGATCAACCCGATCGACGCGAGGAAGCTCGAGATCCGGACGGGGGACAAGGTGAAGGTCACGTCGCGTCGTGGCCACGCCGTGTTGAAGGCGCGGGTCGTCGACATGCCGAGACCGGGGATGATCTTCGCCCCGTTCTGTTGGGAGGACGAAGCGGGCTTCATCAATCGGGTGACGATCGACGAGTACGATCCCGGCTCGAAGCAACCCGAGTTCAAGATCTGCGCTGTCCAGCTGATGAAGGTGTGACGCGGAGGTCCGTCGCCACGAGAGTGAGGCCAACATGTTTCAGCGGATGATCCTCATCGGTGCGGCGCTCGCGGTCGGTGCGACGGTGCTCGCTTGCCGCATCCAGCCCACCGATGGCGGGAGCGACGCGCACGAACGACCGACGTCCGTCGCGCCCTCCGTCTCGACCGGCGACGGGCCGATGGACTCGGGGCCGAAGGCGTCGAAGGAATCCTCGACGTAGCCGAAGCCCTCCTCGTCGAGCAGGCC
>JAGQRC010000666.1 GCA_020425835.1 Planctomycetota bacterium
TCGGAACCCCCCATGTCGAGGGGCTTGCCGGTGACCACGGGCAGGTTGTTACGGCCCGGGTGCATCACGGCGCACGTGTCGTAGATCCAAGCCATGGTCTGCGCATTCGTATAGAGGTCCGGCGCCGGAATGTCCGTGTAGGGGCCGATCGCAGCGCCGAGCTCCGCGATGAACCGACGCGTCAGGCGACGCAGCTCGGTCTCGCTCAGCTCCTTCGGGTTGCAGATGACACCACCCTTGGCACCGCCGAACGGCACGCCGACGACGGCACACTTCCAGGTCATCCACGCCGACAACGCTCGCACCTCGTCCAGAGTCACGTCCGGGTGGTAACGGATCCCTCCCTTGCCCGGCCCGAGCACGCGGCTGTGCTGGACGCGATGTCCCGTGAAGGTGCGCACGCTGCCATCCTCCATCTCCACCGGGAAGTTGACGGTGATGACCCGGGCCGGTGTCTTCAGGAAGTCGACGAGCCCCCGCTTCATGTGGTCGATGTAGAGCACCGCTTCATCGAACTGATGGCGTTGGATGTGGAACGAGTTGAGATCCTCGTCGGTCGACGATGTGTTGGACACGTCGACGGGAGGCCTGGTGGAGGTGACGGTCATGGGAGTCTCCTGGATTGAGGGTCCGAGGAGATCCGGCGCTGCAATACCCTGTCCCTCTCCGTCGCGCCGTCACGATCCCGATGCTGGCGGGCCCTCGTCATTCCCCGGAATCTCGCTCTCGCCGGTTCTCACCGAAGGCAAAGCCGACCGACGACTCGACGTGGACTGCTCTGCGAGACTCGCCGCCGACGCGCCTCAGGAGCGATCCCGGCGGCGCCCGCGGATGCGGCGTCCTCCCGACGGGTTCTCCACGTTCAGTGCGCCCAGCCGATCGCGCACTTCATCCGCGGCGGGGTGATCGGGGAAGCGGTTGAGGAACTGGCGGACTCGATCGATCTGTCGAGCGCCGAAGACGCCGGCCGCCATCAGCTCGAGCCGCGCGAGAGCGAGCTCGGCGGCTTCGTCGGGGCTCGGATCGGGGTGCTTCACCAGTGTCTCGTAACGGAACCGAGTGCGCTGGAGCGCTTGCGCCGCCTTCCGGCAGGGGTAGCAGTTGACGCAATCCGCCTCGAGCGGGAAGCCGAGCTCCTCGTACCAGTGCTTCTGCTCCACGGCGAAGAAGATGAAAGGACGACCGCACGTCCGGCACTCCCGCGCGACGTCGTAGTAGTGGGTGACGGCGATCGCCGCCGGCGTTTGTCGATCGATGTCCGCAACGATCGCCGTCCCCGGAATCGCCGCTCGCTCGGGCACTCGAGATCGTCGCGTCCACTCTTCGAGCAGCGTCCGCGCCTCGCGGTTCAGGATCCCGGTGTTCCAGTGCAGGTAGACGTCGGGATCCTCCGGATCGGGGTCGAGCCCGGTGATCCGCGGTCGCGACCCGTACCGCCCATGCTCGACGTAGTCCATTCGACCGCTCCTGCCCGTCGTTCCCGAGGCGGATTCTATCGCGAGTTGCTGGAGGGTCGCGCGGTCACCCGCCGCGCACGATCCGGTTCCGGGGCCGCCGAGGCTGAGGTCGAAGCCTGGACACACCCCCTACCCATCGACAACACTCCGGAGCGGGGGAGAAAACCGAGAGGAGTCGCCATGCTCGGAGCGATCGCCGGAGATGTCATCGGCTCGGTCCACGAATACATCGGGACCAAGACGACCGAGTTTCCGCTGTTCGTGCACCGCAGCGACTTCACCGATGATTCCGTGCTCACCGTCGCCGTGGCCGAGGCGCTTCTCGACGGACTCCCGTACGACCTGACGGTCCAGCGATACGCGCGCGCCTATCCGGGCCGTGGCTACGGCGGTCGCTTCCGTGAGTGGATCACGCAGGATCCGCCTCGACCGTATGGCAGCTGGGGCAACGGATCGGCGATGCGAGTTTCGCCCATCGGCTTCGCCGCCGAGGATCTCGACGCGGCGATCGTCGAAGCGCGGCGCACGGCTGAGATCACCCACGATCACCCGGAGGGAATCCGTGGCGCGGAAGCGACCGCCGCCGCCGTCTTCCTCGCCCGTACCGGAGTGGCGCGAGACGAACTCCGGCGCGTCATCACCGAACGCTTCGGGTACGCACTCGACTTCACGATCGACGACATCCGCGCGGATTACTCCTTCAAGGAATCTTGCGCGCAGACCGTGCCGCAGGCCATCGTCGCCTTTCTCGACTCATCCGACTTCGAGCACGCCATCCGTCTGGCCATCTCCCTCGGGGGGGACGCGGACACGCTCGCTTGCATCACCGGCGGGATCGCGGATGCGCACTACGGCGGCGTGCCGACCGAGATCGCGGAGGAAACCCGAAAGCGCCTCGACCCCGAGCTGCTCGCCGTCGTCCGACGCTTCGAGGAGCGCTTCCTCCGATCTCGAGGATCGCGGTAGTCGCCGCCAATCCCACGGCACCGAGATGATCGTCCCGGTTTTTCGAGAGGGGCCCAACACCGAGACCCGGCGGTGCGAACATCGTCGGTCCCGCATCTTCGGCACACGACGGAGTCTTGGCTTCGGGAGGGAGTCCGATGCTCTTCGCAGCGCTGGTCATCGCCACGCTCGTCCCGACCGACGCGGAGGAATGGAGCTTCCGCCCGAGCCGGTACGAGCACCTCCCGGGCTGCTACGTGCCGGATGCTCCTCGTTACGCGGTGGACGCAGAGGCACCTCGGGCCACCGACGCCATGCTCACGCTCTTGGTCGAGACCCGCGACCCTGACGAGTACTGGCGAGCCGAGTGGTACCTGCGACGCTGCGGCCCCTGTATCGTGGACCGGTTGCTCGATCGGTACGCCTCGAGCGATGGCCCGGAGCGCGAGCGTCTGGTCGTCTTGCTCGAGTGGTTCGCCTTCTCGGCCTACGTGCGCGTGAAGGATCCCGATCTCCGCGAGGAGATCCGCGCGCGCCTCCTCGTCGACTTCCCGGAGCACCCGTACCGAAGCGGTCGGGCGCTGAGCTACGTCGGAAGTCGGCC
>JAGQRC010000667.1 GCA_020425835.1 Planctomycetota bacterium
CGAGCGGATAGCCCAACGAGAGGAGGACCACGGCGCCTCCCGCCAATCCGAACAGACTGCAGATCAGTCCGAGGATCGGCGACGCAATGACCGCCGCGATCATCCGCGGGACGATGAGAAAGCGAACGGGATCGATGCCCATGGTGGTCAGCGCGCTGATCTCCTCGTTGACCGTCATCGTCCCGAGCTCGGCGGCGAACGCGGAACCCGAACGGCCCGCCAGGACCACTGCGGCCATCAGTGGGCCGAGCTCCTTGATCATGGAGATCGCCACGAGATCGGCGACGAAGATCTCCACGCCGAACTGCTGCATCGGGAGCGCGGACTGGAACGCCATGATCAGTCCCATGAGGAAGCCGATCAGTCCGACGATGGGAAAGGCGTTCGACCCGGCCCGCTCCGCGACGAGGACGACATCCTTCCAACGGATGCGACGGGGACGTGCGAGGGCGTGCAACCCGACCACGGTGCTCTGGCCGATGAACGAGATCAGCTCGTGGAGACCGCGGAAGAAGTCGACGGTCACCCTACCGATCCGGGTGACGAGCCCGTCGCGGCGCGAATGGTCCGCCGGGGTGGACAATGCAGACCGATCGAACATCCCGAGTCGGGAGGCGACCGAAGCGGAGAGGTTCTCGAGAGTGACGCCTGGGAGTTGAGCGAGCGCGGTCAGCAGCGCGAGCCCCGCACCGTCGCAGTAGTCCACGTCGGAGAGATCCACGCGCACGGCTCGATCGCCTCGTTCTCGGACGGCGCGGGTCGCCGGCCCCCAGAGTCGAGCGATGGAGTTCGGATCGAGCCGACCCCGAAACGTCAGTCGACGCAGTCGGTCCTCATCGTCCACCTTCATGGCGAAGGAGTCCGGCCGATCGGATTCGGTGTCCGCAGAGTGAGATCGAGTCACGGGGTCCTCAGCGTGGCAACCTCACGGCGAGCCATCGTTCGTGACGCAGAAGCCCGGTGCCCGCCACGACCAGCGCATGGCCGCCGAGCAGCCGAGCCGCTTTCTATAGCCGACTCGGTTAGCGATGGCGATCGAAGCGGCTCAGCGGACCGCAGCGTGGCGCTCAGTCGCTGCTCGCCAACGACGTCACGTCGGGACTCGAGATCAAGGGAAGGAACGGACTGGGCGCGGTTCGCGCGCAGCCGCCACAGAGCCCGGCGACGACAGTCAGGAGAGCGAGGTAGGCGATCTTGCGCTTCATGGGTCTGTTCCTTCCCGTGGTTCGTTCGTGTCCACCCCTCGAAGGGGAACGAAACACCGTCGGCGAACAGACCCCGCGACGAATCATCTCAAGAGGTCACAAGATTGGCACTTAAGGTCGCTCACGAGTCCGGCTCGGCGCCGTAGACCAGCGCCACGACCCGCGCGATCGCTTCCTCGGCGAGCCGCTTCTGACGCCTCTGCTCCGGGAGGACGAGTCGACGGATCTCCGGGTCCAACGCCTCATCGCACTCGCGCGTCTTGGGAGTGGCGCGGATCAGTTCGGCGATCTCCTCGATCACTCGGTCGCCGCCGGACTCATCGGGCCACGGACCGAAGGAATCCCCGAGTTGCCATCGCCACCACCAAGTAGTGGCCGCCCGACGGTGCACCACCGCGTTCCAACCGACTTCGCCGGCGTCCATGATCTCCGCGGGAAGGGGACGCCCGGTCGGGCCCACGAAGATCGCGCCTTCCTGACGTCCGATGATGAACCTCGACCCCCGATCGGTATCGAACTCCAGCGCGCTGAACCGACGTCGGTACACATCGGTCGGCATCCATGTGTAGTGGAACCGGTTCGCGGGGTCTCTCGGTCTCGCCTCGACCTCACCCTCGGCGTTTCGCCAGAGCTCCATTCCCGCGGAAGGGTCGAGGTAGAAGCAGAACGGCGCGGTCTCGACCGGTGGGAGATGCTTGTACCAACTGTGAGCGTTCGCCGCGAACTCGACGAAGTCCGCCACCTGCTCCTTCGTCGGCCTCGAAACACCCGCCAATTCTCGACGGTAGCCTTCCATTGAATCTGTCACGCTGCGGCTCCTTCCCGCGAAGCCTCGACCTGTCATCAGGCCAGAACGAAGACCGGAATACCCAGCCCTCCCCTCTCGACCCCACGTTGCGTCGGCGGGGCTCGAATCTTCCCGCTCGGAGACGAACCGAAGCCCCGCGGTTCACGAAACCGGCACACTCACCCCCGAGACACAGGAGGACGATCGACACGATGGTCCCCGAAGCGGTGAGCGCTGGGCCCCCGTCGGGTACTCATTCCGGCCGAGAACCCGCGGTTGCCAGCCCGGCGAGACTCGACGTGTCCACGAATACGCCTGCGTTTCGCCGGATCGGTCGCTTCGGCGCCAGCCGCCGACACGCCGTGGCCTCGAGAGACTCGGACTCTCGTCTCGAGAGCAGTTTTCAACGGACGGTTCGCCGATGGATCTTCGGACACTCGGCTCGAAGGCAGCGCTCAGCGGATGAGCAAGAAGGAAGGGCGGAGTGGCATGCTCAGCGGCAGCCTTCCCGCATTGGGTAGGTGTCACTCCAGTGACAGCTCAGATTCTATGCGACGACCGCCAACGAATCACGCAGAAGAATCAGAACCTCTCGATGCCCCGCGGTCCACGGCCGAGCCATACGATCAGAGCCGATGCGCGCGGACGACTTGAGATTCCGCGTCACCCAGTCCGCCCGAGTGCACCCGGCAGGTTCGAGTCCTGCATCTCGATGGACAAACTCCGAGATCACTGGATCGCGTCATCGACGGGCAGCACGAGGCGTGGTGGGCGATGCAGGACTCCCCATCAACACAGTCTCGAACACGCCGAGCCCGCGCCAGCGGGCTCGCCCGGCAACACCGAGCAGGTTCGAGTCCTGCCTCTCGATGGACAAACTCCGAGATCACTGGATCGCGTCATCGACGGGCACCACGAGGCGTGGTGGGCGATGCAGGACTCGAACCTGCGACCCCCTGCTTGTAAGGCAGGTGCTCTAGCCAACTGAGCTAATCGCCCCGATGCGTTCGGT
>JAGQRC010000668.1 GCA_020425835.1 Planctomycetota bacterium
GTTCGCGCAGGGCTTGTCGGGCTTGGCGCATTGCTTCAGGCAGTCGGAGCTCGACCAACGCCCGTCGGGTGCCTGGTGCCGAACGAGCCAGGCGAGCGCCTGCTTGACGGTATTGACCGTTCCCCCACCGCCGTCCCGGGAGAACTTCCGCGCGTCACCCCGCACGGCGTAACGCGGCGAGCGACTCCAGTCGTTCGCGGTCGGTCGCTCCGGCTTCGCCGGCTTCTCGGGCGCCTCGGCCTGGCCGAACGCGTTCCACAGCGTCGCGAACGTCAGCACGGTGGTCAGAAGTCCCGCGGTCACGACGCGGAGACTCGGGGCTACGAGACGTCGAGTCACGGGGCACCTCCAACCGGCGATCTTCCCAGAGGATAGATGGGACCCGACCCGGGTCAACCGGGTCGCGAAGATCCGCAGGCCCGCCCAGCCCAGGGCCGCAGACGGGATCGATCGAGATTCTCGAGGAAAAGATGTCCTTCGTCGGACACCGATGTCGCTTGGAGAGATGGGGGGACCTCGGACCGATCCTAGATCGTCGGAGATCCTCGAGTATCCAGCGCCGGTCGGACCAAACGACCGGCGCGCTCTTGTTTCAGCCCAGCGGTGTTCCGTCCCGGCGTGTTTATCCCACGCACAGTGCCTATCCCACGCACAGTGCCTATCCCACGCACAGTGCCTATCCCACGCACAGTGGCTATCCCACCCACCGTGGTTTTCCCACCGTGTTTCGCCCCATCGCCCGACACCCACGGCGGCCCCGTTCCGAGGGAAACAGCCGTCGAGATCACTCGAGATCGAGGCCGACCGCCTCGGGCCCGAGCTCGATCTCCTGACGCGACATGCGCGCGATGATCTTGACCGTCGCTCCGGCGATCGAGTCGGTGAGCGCGTCGACCCAGGATCGTCCGTAGTACCGGTGCTCACCCCGATCGTAGTCGCGCAGGAAACGGAGCCGGTCCCGCGTCGAGATGTGGCCCTCCGGGAGCAGCCCGAGCTGGGTGAGGTTCTTCAGTCGTCGCCGATCGTTCAGTTTGCGGCCGAGGTGGATCGAGTCGAGATCGACGAGCAGGAAGCGGGAGCGCCCGTGCTCGTCGCGACCGATCAGGAAGTTCATCGGGTTGAGGTCGCGATGGTAGATCCCGGTGTCGTGCAGCCGACGCACGAGCTGCGCGAGCATCCGTGTCTCGTCGCGAAGTCGCGGGAGATCGGCGTCGTCGCGCCGCCACAGCCTTTCGAGGAGATCGCGGTGCAGCGGTTCCGCCGACCCCGCGTGCTCGGTGATCAGGATGCTCTGGTGTGGGAGGAGGAAGCGGCGCTCGGTCAGCAGCGCCAGCGCGCGCGGATTCGGGATCTCGCGAACGTCGAGTGCGCGCGCCGCTCCCCAGGCTCGCTCGAGCGGGCCCCGGACGAAGCAGTACGCCAGTCGCTTGCGAAGGGACGAGTAGGTTCGACGCTTGACGACGATCTTCCTCAGGCCGGTGGCGGTCATCAACGTCGCGGAGCCGACGGTCTGGTCTCGACGATCCTTGTAGATCTGGTCGAGCTCGAGCTTCCCGAGCAGATAGGGCTCGAGCAGTCTCGCCTCGATCTCCCGGCGGCGATGGATGCGCCAGAGTCCGCGGACCTCGCGCACGAACTCGGAGCTGTTCTTCCAGCAACGCTTCGAACGGCTCCGCAGTCGGACGTGCTCGAGTCGTCGGGCGCGCTGCTCGAGCCGATCGACCCAAGTGCGCGGGTCTTCACCGATCTGCGCCGCACACAACTCCCCGTATCCGCCGAGCAGCGCCTGTGCACCCGGATAGTCGAGATCGTTGGAGAGGGAGTGGAACAGCTTGGCGAGATTGGCGATCCGTCGCGGCACCGGAATGCGCGCACCGAGGTGCGTGGCGTGGAGGTCGAGGAGGTAGACGTGCTCCCGGTCGATCAGGATGTTGCCAGCATGGAGATCGGTGTGGTCGACACCCGCCGCGTGCATGCGCCCGATCTCGCGACCGACCCGCCGCAGGAGCTCGTGGGCCGAACGAGTGCCGACCGGTGAGAGCTCTTCGAGCGTCGCTGGCAGCGAGATCGCCCCCTCGATCCGCAGCATGATCAAGCCCGCGCGGCGCAGCACGCCCCCGCGACGCGCTTCGCCCATCGCCAACGGTCGCGGGCCGGTGACCCCCCCGCGCTGGAACGCGCGCAGCGCCTCCCACTCGCGGCGGGCACGCGAGGACACCAGCAGATACTTGAGCCGCTCGGCGAAGCCCCGAACGTGATAGCGCTTGACCACGAGCGCCGGGAGATCGTCACGCGCAGGGATCGAGATGACCTTGCGCACGGGATTCGACTTCAGAACCGAGGCTCCGCGCCGTTCCTCCAACGTCTCCCAATCGCGAAGGACGGGAGCCAGTCGCTCGGTCAGACTGGGATCCTCTTCGTCGAAGACCCATTGCCACTCGCTCAAGATCGTCCTGCACCCTTCGCCGCCCGAGGAGCCGGGAGGATATCCGATCCCTGCGATCGTGGGACGCGCGTCATCGTCGATTCGACGCGCGCGGACGGGCGCGCGCCGATCCGATGTCGAAGTGGACATTGCGGGGCTCGACCCGAGCCCCCATGATTCACACCCTCCACCGCGCGTGCGAAGCGGCGTGCGTTGGGGATGCCTCGCTCTCGCGCCCGCAGGGCGGGCCTCCGCCACCGGGGCTCCGACCACCTCGTCGGCGAGCACGGCACCGAGACATGGACGCGAAACGGACGGAATGAGCGACGACGCCGGCCCCGAGAACGAGCCGCTCCCCTCGGACGACGCACCGGAGGTGGAAGGGGTCCCGTCGGACGACGACGGAGCCGAGCGGACGGCAGGCGCACCCGGACGCGCGCGACGGCGACGACGGCGACGTTGGCTGCGTCGACTCGGCATGACCCTGATCGTGCTCCTGCTCGGTTCGCTCCTGCTGGCCTATCTCGGACGCGAGCCCCTGGCGGAGGTGCTGATCGAGAGCTACGCCC
>JAGQRC010000669.1 GCA_020425835.1 Planctomycetota bacterium
TCGAAGCACTCTTCGTCGCGACCTCGGGGAGCGACTCGCCCTCGAGATCGACAGCGCGCTGAAGCGCGAGCTCGAGTCGCGGTTCCTCGAGCAGGTCCAACGCATCGACATCCTGCGTGAGCCGCGGCGCTGGCTCTCCGCTACGTTCACCTGGATCAAGAGCTGGGTCACCGGTGAGGAGAAGTCGGGCTCGTCGGAGCCGGAGTCGACCTCGGCCTGGCTCACCCGGCTCTATCGCGATCGGTACGAGGAGTTCGTGCTTCGGCTCGCCGAGGACCTCCGGGAGGCCGCGGGGAGCGCGCGTGGCGGCTCGACTCCGGGCGTGCGCTGGATCGAGACGGAGCCCCCGTCGCGCAAGGCGATCGAGGATCGACTGCGCGGCGTCTTCGAGGAGCTCGAGAAGAAGATCGCCGTCGAGTCGGAGCGCATCGCCGACGGGCTCTCGACCGGGGGCAAGGTCAGCTTCTACAGCACGCAGGTGATCTTCCACACGCTGGTCTCGGTCGCCTGCGTCAAGACGGGTGGACTGCTGACGCCGGCCGAGGTGGCCGCGCAAGGGCTGGTCAGCCCCTTCGTCGCTCGGCTCGTCGCGCAGTTCGTCTCCTCCAACGAGGCCACTGCGGTCGAGACGCGGCTGTCGGAGACCTTCACCGCATCCTTGGAGTCGGTCACCACTCCGCTCCTCGTGCCCGTCGAGAACCAGCTCGAGCGGTTCGACGCGCTGGTCCCGAGCTCCCAAGCGTGGCAGCGCGCCGTTGCCGATTGGTCCCGCGAGGGAGTGCGCTGATGCTCCCCGCGCCCACCGACGTCTCCGATCTCGTGACCTTCATCGCCGAGTCCTGTCCGGCCCCCCTCGTCGACACGCCCGATCTGCGCGCCGCGCTCGAGCAGGGCCGGCACACGCGCCGCGCGCTCGCGGAGCTCGACCAGAAGCGTCTCGTCCTCGGGCTGCTCGGGGGAACCGGCGTCGGCAAGTCGACGCTGTTGAACGCGATCGCGGGATCGACGATCTCGCGCGCGGGAGATCGACGACCGACGACCGACCGCGTGATCTGCTACCGGCACGTCGACTTCGCGATCCCCAAGTTCCTGCGGGACGATGACCTCTCCACACCGCCCCCTGCGCACTCGATCGAGTCGCTGCGCGGTGTGACGCTCCTCGACCTTCCCGACATCGACAGCGTCCAGACCGCGCACCGCGAGCGCGTCCATCGGGTCCTCCCGCACCTCGATCTGTTGGTCATCGTCACGAGCATCGACAAGTACGGCGATCGGCTCCTGTACGAAGAGCTCGAGGCGATCCCCCAAGCCGTCCAGAACGCGGTCATCGTGCTCAACGCCGTCGATCGGATTCCCGCGGAACAACGCGAAGTCGTCCTCGAGGACTTCCGGCAGAAACTCGAGACTCACGTCGGCTGGACCGAGACGATGATCTTCCCCACGTCGGCGAAGCTCGCCGGCGAGGATCCGACCGACCCGGGCCGCCACGGGCTCGCTCCTCTCCTCGAGCTGATGGAGGAGCTCGGCGGCGACGAGAGGCGACGCGCCGTGCTCGCGGCGAACGCCGAGAGCCATCTCGACCGGTTTCGCCACCAGCTCGACGGATCGCTCCCTCCGGTCGAACTGCAGGCTTGGTTCGATCGCATCACCGCGCTCGACCTGGCGGCGCCGACCCCGTCGGCATCCTTGCTCTCCGGTTTTCGTGAGGAGCTCGAGGAGTCGCTCGGGCCGTGGATCACCGACCGCGCGCTCCGTGCGTCGAGCTTCCCGATCGGCTGGATGCACTTCCTCTTCCGCCGCTTCTGGCGACGCCGACGCGCTCGCGCGCGCGATCCGTTCAGCGCTGGACACGATCCCGGGCGCCCCTACGCCGAGGAGCTCGTCGAGCGACCGCTCCGGATCGCCGCCCTGGAAGCGGCAGAGCTCGCGCGCCAACAGAAGGACCGCGTCCGGTTCGAGTTCCCGGCGATTCCCGAGGCGCAGGCCCGTCCGACCGGATCGACGCTCGAGGAGTGGGGAGAGCGTCTCCGCCGCACCGCACCACGGCTCGGATGGAGACTGCGACATCACCTCCTGCCCGCGTTCACACTCGTCGTCACGATCGGATGGGTCGTCGCCCCGGTCATGCGTTGGGGCGAGGGTTGGCTCGGCGCGACGTGGGACCGGTTGTGGAGCGCGGTCGAGCGACTGAGTCCCCTCCAGTGGGCGATCGCCGGAACCGCACTCCTCGTCTACTACCTGCTCTGCTATCCGTACTTCTTGTATCGGTTGGAGCGGCGGATCGAGGACGAGGCGGAGAACGGAGTGAAGCTCTACACCGACCACTTCCAGAAGGAGGTCGCCCGACGTTGGGGGGATCCGGTCCGATCGCGACGTGACGGTCTGGTCGCTTGGTGGAACGAGTACCTGAAGAAGCGCCGAAAGATCGGCGAGGCACGACACTGATGGCTCTCCTGACGATTCGCGGACTGACGTTCGGCTACGGGGGACCTCCCCTTCTCGATGCGGTCGACCTCTCGATCGACGAGCGCGAGCGGGTCGCTCTCGTCGGGCGCAACGGCGCGGGGAAGTCGACGCTGCTGAAGCTCCTCGGAGGAGAGATCGACCCCGAGTCGGGGCAGATCGTGCGGGGAGGCGATGTCGCGGTCACCACGCTCGGGCAGGACGTGCCGCTCGATCTCTCCGGGACGGTGTACGCGATCGCTGCGGCGGGTCTCGGCGAGCGCGGGCGAACACTCGCCCGTTACCTCGAGCTCAGCGAGTCGGGCCTTCCCGACGAGAAGTCCGCTGCCGAGCTCGATCGACTCCAGCATCGGATCGACGCCTTCGACGGCTGGGAACTCCACCGCGAGGTGGAGCGGATCCTCACGCGACTGTCGCTCGAGGACAGCGCCGACATCTCGACGCTCTCGGCCGGTCAGAAGCGACGCGTGTTGCTCGCGCGCGCGCTCGCGGGCGCTCCCGACCTCCTCCTCCTCGACGAGCCGACCAAC
>JAGQRC010000670.1 GCA_020425835.1 Planctomycetota bacterium
GGTCGGGCTCGCGCGGGGAGCCCGAGGACGGTGACGAGCCTCCGCACCCGACCGTGATCACGAGGAGGAGGATGCCGGCCGGAATGCCGCGCCGAGAGCGCCGCTCGACGAGATCGCCGAGAAGTGGAGCCGAGTCGTTCGACACGGTCGAGGTCCGACCGGTCCCGCTCCGCGCACCACAGAGCGCCGGATGACGGCCATCTTCCTTCGTCGCTCGAGATTCAACGCACATGCTTCCTCCGCCGCGCGGAGAATAACGGCCGAAGTCGGAGGAAGCAGTCGAATCGCGAGGATCCCGCTCGATGCGAGTTCGATCTTCCCCGTCTCGCCGATCGCGGCGACGACTGGTTCCTTCACCCCGAGTGCCGGAGTACGATCGTCGGGCGCAAGGGGCTCGGGCCTTCGGCTCGCGCGCTCCCATTGCTCCGTGAACCGCTGGAGGGGGAACCATGACGAGCTGGATCATCAACGTGTCGCTCTGGATCGCGGCGGCAACCTCGCCCGTGGCCTGCCATGTCGCGGCAGGCTCGGACACGCCGCGACCATCGCTCATCGACGCCACACCGTCGGCCACTTGGCGCGCATCGAGCGCGGAGGGTCTCGCCGACACCGCCCAGGAGGGTGAGGAGCCGAGCCCGCCGTCGGAGGAGAAGCCGAGCGAGGAGCCGAAGCCGAAGGGGATCGAGGCGCCGCCCTTCGCCGACCCGGAGAACCGTGCTCGCTTCGACGAGGCGGTTGATCAGTTCATGAGAGAGGAGTGGCGGAGTGCGGAGAAGCTGATGAAGGAGTGCGACGCCGGAGAGTCCAGCGCCGTACAGAAGGAGCTCGCCCGTTGGATTGCCGCGTGCAAGGGCGGACCACAATTGGCCAAGGTCACGAAGGCGATCGACCGCGCGAACTGGAAGGTTGCCTGGGCTCATCTCGAGAGAGTCCGCGCGAAGTACGGAACGACGCCGCTCGAGATGAAGATCGAGGTGCTCACCGAGACCATCGAGCCGAAGATCTTCGAGATCCTCGCGACGTTCGAGCCGGACGCGCCCGCGAGTGAGCGGGACGCGGGAATGCGGCCGGGCAACGCCACCGTCAACACCGATGCCAAGTACGTGCGCCGGGGCAAGCAGTCCCTCCGGTGGGAGCCGGCCCGCGCGACACCGGGCGCGGGTTTCGGCGGTCGGGGCTTCGCCTACCTGCCTCTGGCGAAGATCGACGGATCGAAGCTCGAGGAGTTCCGGTACCTCCAACTCTCGATCTACGCCAGCGAGAAGGATGCCGGGCGCTACACCCTGATGCTCGACACCGGCCAACGGATGAACATGAACCCGCTCCAGGCGCGCTGCTTCTACCATCACGTGACGCTCGAGAAGCCGGGTTGGGTCGACCTGCGCGTCGACCTCTGGAAGGAGTTCCAGAGCTACACCAATCCCGACCCGAGCGAAGTGCAGACACTCGCCATGATCGTCATCCCCCCCGCGAACCCCAAGGCCATCTACGTCGACGACGTCAAGCTCGAGAAGAAGTGACCGCGCTCTTTCGGTTGGGGATCGACGTCACCAGCGCGGTCGATCCCCGTCCGACCGGTGTCGCCCGCTACATCCGACGACTGGTCGCCGCGCTGCGTGCGCTCGATGATCCTCCCGAGGTGATCCTCTACCACCGAGCACGACGTCGGCGCCGCGGCGATCCGACGGCGCTCTTCCCCGACCTCGAGATCCGCTCCCTGACCTGGCGCGTGGGCCAGGACCTCCACGCCTTTCACGGGCCGGACGCGCGCCTCCCCTTCTCGGTCCGTTGCGCTGCCGCGGTCACCGTGCACGACCTGTCGGCGTTCGAGCGCACCGACCACGCGACACCCCGTTTCCTTCGAAGGAAGCGACGACAGATCGGCGATGCGATCCGGCGTGCCGATGCGGTGATCACCCATTCTCCCTGCGTCGCCGACGAGATCGCGACGCGGTTTCCCGGCGCGTCGTCGCGCGTCGGGAGCATCCCCCTCGCGGCGGCGATCCCCGCCACGTTCGAATCGACGACGAGAACGCTCGAGCGTCGACCGGTGCGGCTGTTGGTCGTCGGGGGACCGAGCGTTCGCAAGCGCAGCGCGCGGATCGGCCCGCTGCTCCGCTACTGGCGGGCGACCCTTCAGTGGCAACCGTCGATCGACTGGGTCGGCTCCGGTAGCGACGAAGCGGCGGCCGACCTGATCGCCGAGCTCGATGCCGAGTCGGCGAGTCGAGTGCGCTTCCTCGGCCACGTTTCGGACGCCGAGCTCGATGCGCTCTACGGATCGTCCGATGGGCTCCTGCAACTCTCCGACACCGAGGGATTCGCGATGCCTCTGGTCGAGGCGGCGGTCCGCGACTGTCCGGTACTCTCGATCGATGCCCCGGTGCTTCGAGAGACGATCGGATCCGACGGGGCGTTCTTCTTCGACGACGATCTCGGCGCGTCGAGCGCAGCCTTCCGGAGATTCTTGGAACTCGGCGAGCGGCAGTGTGCGGTCTCGTTCGCGCGGGAGCACGTTCGTCCATGGAGCTGGACCGAGACCGCGCGTCGGACCTTCGAGCGCTTGCGACAGCTGGCGGAGTCCCACTGAGGCACGGCTCCGCGATCCGGCGCACTGGGTTCCTCTCCCCAGCGGGGATGCGGGGTTTCCCGCATCCGAAACTCAAGGTCCCGCGCCCCTCGGACGATGAACGGGAACACGGGTGACGTCGGGAGGCGTCGACCTCGATCTCGCCGATCTTCCGAAGGGGGCGTCCGGTGACGGATCCGCTGTACAGTAGCTACGCCGATGACGAAGACATGCTGGAGCTGGTCGAGATGTTCGTCGAGGAACTCCCGGACCGGGTCCACTCCTTGGAGAGCGCGATCTCGCAGGGTGACCTGCCGCAGCTCGAGACCCTCGCCCACCAGATCAAGGGATCGGCCGGGAGCTACGGTTTCCAAGTCATCACCGAAGCAGCCGGTCGACTCGAGCATCTCCTGAAG
>JAGQRC010000671.1 GCA_020425835.1 Planctomycetota bacterium
GACGTCACCGCGCTCGAAGCGCGCCAAGGTCGATGGCGGGAAGGCGACGCTCGGCTCCTGACCGAGCCGGAGTGGCTCCTGTCGCGGCAAGCGCGCGAACCCGATGCGCGGCATCCCGGGGTGAGCGCACTCCGCGAGGCGCAGCGCCGCGAAGAAGTCGAACGACCACGGCTCGCTCTCGAGTCGAGCGCTCCAATCGAGCGACGTCAGAGGATCGGACGGCGGCCGGTTCGAATCGGCCATCGCATCACCTCGCCTCGGTCAGGAGTGACGAGCACCGTCTCGGTGAACGAGTTGATCGAAGCGTGACGCGCGAAGAACTCGTCCAACACCGCGCCCATCAGGAAGACGCCGCTTCCCTCGAACTGCAGCTCGTCACACAGCAGCTCGATCTCGAGGCCGCGGCCGAAGGCCAGCGGGCCCTCGCGCCCGACTCGCCGCATCACGGAACGGCACTCGACCCCGCGCACCCCCTCGATCTGCTTGCGGATGTCCGAACGACTCGAGTGGGTGTAGAGGGAGAGCAACTCGCGCAACGGACTCGCCCCGTCGTCGGCCCGCTCGATCAAGGAGAGGTAGTTCAGCGACAGATGACTCACCAGTCGCCACGCGGTCTCGCCCCGGACGTGGGATGGGAACGGCCGGGTCGGTCGCCCGAGACAACGCACCGACTCCACCGGCGCGCCGGACTCCATGGTGAAGTCCGTTCGTCCCTGCCCGACGCTCATCAGGAGCGGAAGATCGCGGTTGGTGCAGAGGGTCGAGACCGAGAGCTGTCGCAGGTCGGTGCGATGGGGCGCGGCCCGTCCATCGACGAGCGAGAGGTAGACCTCGCCCCCGAGATAGCTCGACCGCGGAGCGCGACGGCTCCCCACCGACTTCCGACGCGGACGACGTGTGATCGTGTAGTAGGCGGGATGCTCCTCCTCGAGCCGGGCGTCCCGACAACCGTAGAAGGGGCGGAAGGGCTGCTCGTCATCGGAGCTGGTCCCGACCCCGGTCACGCCGGTCACCGTGTGGACCTCGAAGTCGATCGGGCGGGTGCGGTCGACGACGACGTGGAACTCGGTCTGTTGATCCTTGATGTGCACACGGTCCGCACGTCGCGGGAACAGGTTGATCGCGGGGGTCGCGTAGAGCGCGAAGTGATCGGCCTGCACCGCGTTCTCGAGGAACGGATCGACACGGTCGACGAGGACCAACACGTCCAGCTCCTGGCCGGAGTGTCGGTGCACGGCGCGACCGAGTCCATCGACATCGAAGAAGAGGAAACGCTCCGGAAAGGTGAAGTACTCCGTCAGCAACCGATAGCCGTTGAACGATCGGTGCGTCGGCGGGAGGAGCGCATCGCCATCGTCGAAGCCTCGTCCGCGGATCGCCGTCGACGGGAGCGCGACTCGGAACGGCGCGGGTCGCGTCGTCGGGCGCACCGCTACGCCGACGCGATGACCGACGATCTGCTCGTAGAGATGGTGGGGAACGCGATCTCCCGCACGAAGATGGATGGAGAGTCGGTCGAGCGAGAGCTCATCGAATGTCAGGCCCGCGGTCGTCCGCAACCGGATGCGAATCGCCGCCTGCGGATCCCGCGACCACGCCGTCGTCTCCGGGAGCTCGAGGCGAGCCAGGTCGCGCCGCGGGTGATACTCGGCCTCCACGATCTCCAGCGGCCACAGCGTCAGGTCGTGCGCCGTTCGATACTCGCACGGTGTCTGCTCGCCCTTGCCCAACGTGCTGCGCAGGACACTGCCGCGCGGGACGTCGAATCCCTCCGCGAGTCCCCCTTCGGTGAGATCGGGGCGAAGCTGGGCGATGGCCATCGAGGGGACGGGGGCGAGATAGTGCGGGTAGACGATCTCCATCAGGTGCTGCGTGAACTGCGGGAACTCGGAGTCGAGCTCCACCTGGACGCGCGCCGAGAGGAACGCGAACCCCTCGAGGAGCCGCTCCACATAGGGATCCGCACACTCGAATCCCTCGAGACCGAGCCGACCGGCGATCTTCGGGAACGCCTTCGCGAACTCGGCGCCCATCTCTCGCACGTGTTGGAGCTCTTGGTTGTACGCGTCGAGGAGGCGCGGATCCATCAGTCGGGCCCTCTCGTCTCCCGCACCTCGGCCGACCCGCTCTCGAGGTCGATGTCGGTCCGGAGGAACAGATGCTCGGGAAGCGGCTCCGCCCAGAGGTCGCCGGTGATCTCGAAGCGCAGCGCGTTCGTGTTCATCGCCTCCGAGACGACCGCACGCACGCGAACGGTCGACGGAATGATGCGCGGTTCGAAGTCGATGATCGACTGCCGGACGGCCCGCTCGATCTCGGCGATGTCGAGGCCACTCGAGGCGCAGCCCGAGAGGTCCGGGGTGCCGTAGTTGATCACCGATCGCTGGATCTCTGGGTAGGCGGACAGGTCCTCGAGATCCGCGAGGTGGCCCGTGTTCAGGAGCCAGGAGAGGTCGCGGAGCACTCCCGCGCGCAGCTGTCGCGGAGAGAGGACGCGCTCCTCCCGGGACTCCCGAGGATTGCTCGGATCGTCGTCCGTCAGGCGATCGAGCAGTGACGGCTGAAGACGCTCCCGCTCACTCATCGCCGGCTTCGACCTCCGCGGCACCGATCGTCACCGTCCTCAGATCGAGAATGGAGTACTCGTCGACGTCGGTCGCGAAGAGACGCTGCCCGACCCCGACCGACCCCGACGGCTCCTCGAGCCAACGCGTGGTCCGTGCGAGCTTGGCCGCGTCGTCCCCGTGCGCGATGGTCGCGGGGTAGCGCGTCGGGATGAAGCCGGGCGACTCCCCTCCGTTGGCCCAGGTCACGAAGACGGGGGTCCAGACCATGTCCCGGAGATCGGACGGCGGCTCGAACTCGAGGCGTCGCACGCGGGCGAACGGGACCCAGTAGTACTTGCCGTTCACGATCATCTCGAGGACCGGACCGAGGTGCGGATCGGCGTCGGCGATCCACTCGAACTCGACCGACTCGGTGGT
>JAGQRC010000672.1 GCA_020425835.1 Planctomycetota bacterium
CGACGAGGACTCGGACGCCGGGGATGTCGACCGCCTGTTCGCGTTCCCGGAGGAGTTCGCGACGATCGAACGCCCGCTCACCCAGTACCTGACCCGGATGTTCTCGGACAACCGCTACGTCGATCCGCTCTTCCTGCGTGGTGTCTACTTCACGAGCGGGATCCAGAAGGGCGCTCCGATCGTCAGCGCGTGCGCCAACCTGTTGCGGAACGCTTCGCAGGGCACCGATGAGCAGCTGCTCGAGAAGCTGTACACGAAGTCGCGCGCCTTCTTCATCCGCGACTTCTACCGCAAGAAGGTCTTCAAGGAGCAGGGACTGATCCAGCCGACGCGTCTCGCGATGCGACGCAAGCAGATGGTCGAGCGGATCGGATACTCGGTGCTCGGAGTCATCTCCGTCCTGTTGCTCGCGTTCCTGGTCTACGGTGGCGTCCAGGTCGGCCGGAACTCGACCTCGCACCGCGACGCGCTCCAGGCGCTCAAGGATGCCGTGGACCGACGCGAGTCGATTCTCGGGGCGAGCAAGATCGTCGGCGAGAACACGCGGGAGCTCCACGCGGAGGGCCTCTCGCCGTGGGGACTCGGAGTGTTGTTCGGCGAGCAGGCCCAGGAGGACATCGCGCGGAACGTCACCGAGGCGGAAGTGGAGCTCTTCTCCCAGGGAGCGCTGAAGCCGCTCGTCCAGCGCCTCGTCGATGCGTTCGCGAAGACTCCCGACACCTGGCCGAAGTACGTCGCCTACGAGAAGGCGGCGCACCGGTATCTCGCGTTCCACATCGGATTCCCCGCCGAGGGCGATGAGGATGCGGTGACGCTCGAGTCCGCGAAGCTCCCCCCGGAGTACCTCGACTCGATCGAGCCCTTCCTCGAGCTCTTGCGGCTGAACGACGTCGATCTCGCCGACCGTGCCGAGTACGAAGCCGCATTCCAAGACCTGCGGCAGACGATCGAGACCACCGGGGTGCGACCCGACTACTCGACCGCGTTCCCTCTCGAGGAGGCGGATGTCGATCGGATGCTCGGAGGGATCCAGGAGTTCTGGAAGCGCGCCGCCGACCCGAGCATCCAGGACTACGGGAAGATCGATCTGGACGCGTTCCGCGACTGGCGGACCTGGGGCGAACTCGTCCATCTCTCGGAGGGGATGGAGGAGAAGATCCACTCGCGCGAGTTCGAGCTGCCCGAGCGGAGCACGTTCGAGAAGGACCGAGACAATCTGGCCCGTTGGGCGCAGACGGTCGGCATCGAGACGACCACCGTGGGCAGCCTCCTCGATAGCGCGCAGCGGATCGACGCCATCTTCGCCGGTCGGAGCGGCGCGCCCGCGCCCGACGGCGCACCGCGCGACCCGCGGTTCCAGCTGCTCCATTTCGATGACCTGCTCAAAACCCTTCGGCGACGAGTCGAAGACGCGTTCGCTCCGTTCGAAGAGGCGAAGATCGCGACCGTCGACTTCTCCCTGGTCGCCGATGCGCGGCGCTATCGGGAGCAGGCCTTCGATGCGTTCGACGCCGCGCCCCGGAAGTACGGTCCGCGGTCGTCGACCACCAGCTCGGAGTCGTTGTACGCGGCGTTCTCGATCTCCGGTGGGCGCGGCGACGTGTCCGTCATCCTGGAGCCCGCGTTCGTCGAGACGACGAGGATCCTCCGGTTGATCGCCACCGCGATTCGCGAGTCCGGGGCGCTCCACGATCCGGCTCCCGGACAGCGCGCGCTCGACTCGTGGCACACGCTCCCGGCGTGGCTCGAAGCGGGACGAGAGAAGCTCGCCGTGCCGATCGCGGCCGAGGGGCCCGAGCGTCGGGAGTCGTTGAAGCGAGTGGCCCTCCTCTCCCGTCGAGCACAGTCCATCGCGGAGAGCGTCTGGATCACGCGCTCGTGCGAGGCGCTCCGCAAGGCCGCACTCGACGTCGAAGGCTTCGCGTTGATGAACCAGTTCGCGCTCGAGCGCGCCCCGAAGTTCGGCGACGGGAAGGGATTCGAGTTCGACGAGCCGTCCGGTCTGGAGTCTCGGGCGACCTTCGGGCCCGCCGCAGGAGCGATCCTCGACTTCGCCAACCGCCTCTTGGCCTATCGACGCTCGGCCGACGGTCCGCCGCTCCTGTACGTCGACCAGGGCGAAGCGTGCGATGACTCACTCGGAGCGTTCGTTCGTCGCTACTTCAGCGAGTATCGGAAGCGATGGCAGAAGGCGGTCACGCTGACGCGGGACGCGATCGTCCAGGGGAAGGGTGGCGATGACGCACCGCCGGTTCTCGACGAGCTCGAGACGCCCGATCGACTGCGCGAAGTGCTGACCGAGCTCCGAGCGCACATCGGCTTCGTTGGCCCTCGAGACTTGGATCGGAGCCTCGCCCGCAAGAGCATCGACGCCTTCGATGAGGACCTCGGCCGGTTCCGGCAGAGCTACCCGATGCCGGCCCCGAGCGAGGACCCGGAGAAGCCAGCGCCCGATCGCATCGTCGACCTGACGAAGCTCCTCGACGCCCAGCGCGAGGTCTACGCGACACTCCAGGGGTCGTGGGGCACGAAGGAAGCGGACTACCCGATCTTCCAGTTGTTCAACGGGGCCTCCGGCCAGCCCTCCATGTGGCAGAAGCTGACCGGTCCGACGCGGTTCCTCCAGGAGAGCCGGATGGACGACAGCGTCTCCAAGGCGTTGATCGATCGCTCCCAGAAGCGTTCGACCGAGGTCGAACACTGGATCGTCGACGCGTTCAACCAACGGTTCGAGAAGTGGAGCGATCGGAGCGACCTGAAGCGACATCAACGCGAGTTCCCATTCTTGCTCGCGCAGTCGTTGAACGGCGAGACGGAGGACATCGACCGCTCCGAGTTCAAGGAACTCTGGGAGGAAGCCGCGGAGTTCCGGGCGACGTGGAAGAACCTGCTCGATGTCACCGACACCACGGATGCTGAGAGTCCGGCGCGCGGTTTCGCGGCCTTCGCCGACTCTGCGGTCGTCGA
>JAGQRC010000673.1 GCA_020425835.1 Planctomycetota bacterium
CCTCCACGCGGTGGCGGAGAAGGAACCGAACCCGTGGGGCCTGTACGACGTCCACGGCAATGCCAGGGAGTGGTGCGAAGACGAGTGGGATTGGGAGAATCACAGCGCGCGACCCGCTCGGGAGGGCGACGGGCTGCGTGACTTCCGCGCCTCTCTTCGGGTGCTCCGGGGCGGCTGCTGGTACAGCGATGCCGGCGGCGCACGGTCCGCGTATCGCTTCGCGGGTCGCCCGGGCAATCGCTACGCCGGCTTCGGCTTTCGTCTCGCCAGGGCTATCGACTGACCCCTTCACCTCTTTTACTACTTCCACGACGCGCCGCAGGCGCGCCGGGTGCGTCGTCGGGAGGAGGAGCCAGTGAGCGAGCCTTCTCCCGGTGCAGCCTCTCCTCGCCCGACGAGCGGAGCGAGGAAGGGCGCGCCTGGCTATGTTCTCTTGGCCCGAAACGCAGCGAGGGCCACGCCGAGGCGTCAGCGAGGCGCGCGCCGCCGCTCATTCCAATTGACCCCACAGGGACGTCGCGTCACCCTGTAGCCTTCGTATTTCCCGCGATCCCGTTCGTCTCTCCCCGACAACTGCGGAGTCGACTCACCATGCGTGCCGTTCGGGTCTTCGTTTCCTACAGCCAGAAGGACCTCGCCTCGTGCGATGTCCTCGCTTCGCATCTCCGTCCCCTCGAGCGAGAGGGACGGATCCAGCTCTTCATCGATCGCACCGGACTCGAGGCCGGTGACGACTTCAAGACCCGCATCCTGGATGAGCTGCGCCGCGCCGAGATCATTGTCGTCCTCTTCAGCGCCAGATTCTTCGATTCCGATTGGATTCACGACCACGAGATTCCCTTGATCGCCGATCACTCATCGCTGGTGATCCCGGTGCTGCTCCGCCCTTGTCGCTGGAAGTCATCTCCCCTCGGCCATCTGCTGCTCCACTCGGAGACTCCGGCGAGCCAGGATCTCGAGCAGCACTGCTTCGACCTGTCCGAGAAGATCGATCAGCACGCCGCTCGCTTGCGCCAGATGAGCAGCATCGGTCATTGGCGATCGCACCTCCGCCACGTGCATCAGCGATCGATCCCCCTCTTCGACAGCGCGAGCGCGGCCTCTCTCGAGAGCCGGGACTTGTGTGACATCGTGGTCGAGGTCGAGATCGGCATCGACGACACCGATCGGCTCCGCCGTGCAACTGCCGAGGCGGTCGCGAGAGGCGTCTCGCACCTGTCGGAGTCGTCCGCGCGGTCGACCTTCACGCTCCGTCAGCTGCTCGAGGGATCACGATCCGAGGACCCCGCGAGCGAATCGAAGTCGAACGGCGACTCTCGCGCCTCGCGTTGGTTGGTTCGTGGCGCACCGGGGGCGGGGAAGTCTACGGTGGCTCGTTTCCTGACGTGGGAACTCGCCGGCGAGAGCGATGCTCCGATTCCGATCTTCGTCTCCCTGCAGCGTTGGATGGCGCAGGAGTTCGATCCGTTCGAACTCGCGGAACGGGAACTCCGCAGTGTCCACGCCGATGAGGCGACGGGACTCGCCGCGAAGCTCCGCGAGCGGGCACGAAGAGAAGGTGCTGTTTGGCTCTTTCTCGACGGATTCGACGAGCTCGATCGGGATCGCGTCGCCGACGCTCGCGAGCGCATCGTCTCCTTGAGCAAGAGCTACGCGGGGCTGACCCTGGTCGTGCTCACTCGACCCTTCGTGCAGCTGGAGCTTCCGGGGTTCCGCGAGGCATTGCTTCGGCCGCTGGCGTCCGAGCGACGTCCGGAGCTGGTGCAGCGATGGTTGGGGCCTGACCTCGGGGCGACCGTCTGGTCTCGGATCGACGCGCATCCCGTGCTTCGCGATGACCAGATCTCCGGGAACCCGTTGCTCCTCACCCTGGTGACCTGGCTCGCCCGAGAGGACGGCGATCTCCCGGCCAACCTACTGCGTCTCTACGAACGAGCGACGGACCATCTGCTACGTCGAGGATTCGGAAGGGAACCGAAGCCGGTGGCCGACCCGGACTCCGCCTTGCGACTCCTCTCCGAGCTCGCCCTTCGTTTGCAGAGCGGCGCTTCGGATGCGTGGGAACGTCGAGAGCTCAACGAGCACCTCGTCCAGCTCACGCCCAAGGACTCTCGCCTCGCTTCGCACCTCGAAGCATGGCAGGGCAGTCGATCCCAATTCCTCGACGACATGAAGCTCAACTGCGGACTCCTCGCGCAACACGACCGACCGCACGAGCCGTGGCGCTTCCTCCACCGCACGTTCGGAGAGTACCTCGCAGCGGAAGCACTCGTCTTCCGGGGCGACTCCGCGATCCTCGAGCAGGTCGCGCAGCTCGACCGCGAAGCGTTGGGACGTTGGGGCGAGACGCTGAGCATGGCGTGCGCTTGTTCTTCCGACCCGCTTCCGCTGTTGGAGCGTATCCGCGAATTCAGTCCCGAGCTGACGCGACGAATCTTGCCGTCCGTCGATCGCTTCGCACCCGAGCAAGCCCTCGAGTTTCTCGTGGCGACCGAAGGTTGGGACCATGACGATCTTCAGCGTTTGGTCCGCAGTTGGGGAGTGACCACCGTCGCAGATCGAGAACGAGTCACCGCCATTCTGTGGCCCGCAATCCAAGAGCGGAGGACGATCAGAGAGCTGGGGATGCTTCACTACGCCTTGTGTGTTTTCGGACCGGTCGACGACGCGGAGTTCTTCGCCGACGCGGGGCTTGCGCCGCGTGAGGTGCCGGCAATCGAGACGGTGCCGATCCCAGCCGGAACCTTCGTGATGGGGGGCGACGCGTATGATGACGAGAAGCCACGGCACGAAGTGACCCTCGGTGGCTTTGCGATGGGGAAGTACCCCATCACCAACGAGGAGTACCAGGTGTTCGATCCTAAGCACCCGTCGCTGATGTTCGCGGGCGTCACCGCCGACGAACTCAGACGTCACCCGGTGGGCCGCGTGTCCTGGTGGGAGGCGTATCTCTTCTGTCGCTGGG
>JAGQRC010000674.1 GCA_020425835.1 Planctomycetota bacterium
GTCGAGACCCTGCCGATGACGACTCGCGTCGACTTCGCCCAGTACACCGAGGTCACCGAGTTCCTGACCACGGCCACGGTGCCCGTCGGCACCTACACTCAGGCGAAGCTGACGCTCGACTACGCGTCGGCAGAGATCTGGGTGGAGAACGCCGCCGGGGACGGCGTTCAGGTCCCGGCCGCGAACATCGTCGATGACACCGGCGCGGCGCTCGGAACGATCGAGGTCACCGTCCAGTTCGACAGCACCAACCGTCTCGTCATCGCGCCGGGCATTCCTGCGCAGGTGACCCTCGACTTCGATCTCGCGAGCTCCAATCAAGTCGAGTTCTCCGGTGCGACGCCGACGGTGACGGTGCAACCCGTGCTGGTCGCCGGGATCAACCGGGAGTCGCTCAAGGTGCACCGCCTCCGGGGTCCGCTGCGGTCGGTCGATGCGGCGTCGCAGACCTTCCGGGTGATCATCCGTCCGTTCCTCCACGCCCTCTCCGGCGCGCAGGAAGAGTTCGGGACGCTGCCGGTGATGACCGACGTGTCGACGGTGTTCGAGATCGACGGCCAACCGTACGTCGGCGATGCGGGGCTGAACGAGCTCGCGAGCCTGCCGACGTTGACCGCAGTGATCGTGATGGGAGAGTGGAACGTCACGACCCGGCGGTACGAGGCGGACCAGGTCTACGCCGGCTCGAGCGTTCCCGGCGGAACGCTCGACGTCGTCTCGGGGAATGTCACGGCACGGTCGGGCAATCAACTCACCGTCAAGGGAGCGACGCTGATCCGCGCTTCCGGTTCGGTGATCTTCCGCAACGAGGTCACGATCGACATCGGCACCAACACCACCGTCACTCGGCAGCACTCGACGTCCCTCGGCGCGATCGGTGACATCTCGGTCGGCCAGCGCGTCGTCGTCTTCGGCGATCTCGACGGCACGGACACCGTTCTCGACGCCGACTTCCCCGGCGCGCTCGCGCACCAGCTCATCACGACGTTGCGCGCCACCGTGACCCAGGTGTCGCCGCTCGAAGTGGAACTCGTCCACATCGATGGTCGACCGGTCAGCATCTTCGACTTCACCGGCACCGGCATCGACGCGCCCAACGACGCCGACCCCGACGCCTACCACGTCGACCCCGGCACGTTGAGCCTCGCCGGCGCCATCGTCGGGACGCCGATCAAGATCCGTGGCTTCGTGACCCCGTTCGGCCACGCCGCGTCCGCCGCGGACTTCGAGGCGCGGACGGTCATCGACCTCACCGACGTTCCCGGCCTCTTCACCGTGGACTGGTTCCCTTCGTCGACGACCGCCGTCTCCGGTGTCGCGGCATCGGGACTCGATCTCGACCTCACCGGCGTCGGTCTCTTCCATCACATCAACCGACTCGGGCACATCGTCGACCTCGCCACGTTGTCGTCGGCGCCATCGATCATCCCAGACGCCACCGCGAGCGGACACGGCGTGTTCGCGATCACTCGGATCGCCGGGCCGATCCAAGTGTTCTTCGAGTTCGACGACTTCGCCGCTGCCCTCGATCAACACCTCGACAGTGGTCGCCGCGTCCGGTCGGTCGTCGGGATCGGGCGCTTCGAGGACTCGACCGCGACCCTGACCGGGACTTGGCTGAACGTCCGGCTGAACTGAGTCTTCGCTTCGGCGCTCGGTCGGAATCGTGGACGAGACCCCGGCCGTCCCGTGACGGAGGGCGCTCCGTCCACGATTCTCCGGCGAGAGCGGGCATCCCGTTGAGAACTCGTTGCGCTCGACAGCCGTTTCTCGACGGACTGCTGGCGTCGGTTCGCCGTGGAGCTCAGGATGCGAGACCGACGCCTTGCGCGACCCACGGCCCGGAATGCCTCACGATGATGCGGCAGTCGGAGACCACGCCATGATTCGACTGGAGACCCCCCGACTGATCCTCCGCGAGCTCACGGAGGCGGACGCGCCGTTCATGTTCGAGCTCCTCACCGATCCGGCGTGGATCCAGTTCATCGGAGACCGTGGTGTTCGAACCGTCGAGGCGGCGCGCGACTACTTGCGTGCGGGGCCGATCGCCAGCTACGCCGCGCACGGCCTCGGACTCCTCTGCGTCGAGAGCCGGGAGACGTGCGCGTCGCTCGGCATCGCCGGTCTGATCCGTCGAGAGTCCCTGGAGGATGTCGATCTCGGCTTCGCGTTCCTCCCTGCGCATCGGGGCTACGGTTACGCGACGGAGTGCGGTCGCGCGCTCCTCGAGCACGGGTATCGAGCGCTCGGCTTGACGCGCATCGTCGCGATCACCGTCCCCGAGAACGCGCCGTCGGCTCGGGTCCTCCGTCGACTCGGCTTCCAGCACGACCAACGTCGACCCTACGGTTCGGGAGAGTCTGTGGACCTGTACGTCTGGATGCCCCAGTCCACACCAACCGCCCGTTGAAGACCTCAACCCCCCCGAGAGCAGTTCTCAACGGACTGCTGGGCGTCCTCGACCCTGGAACGCCGCGCGTCCGATAACTCTGAACCGACGTGCGGACGGTGTCGCGCCCATCCGTCGCCGAGGGCGTGGCTGGACCACCGGGGTTTCCTCACTTCCTCCGCATTCGATCCGTGGTGTCGACCATCGCGGCGGGACCCGGCTCGTCCGACGTGTGGATCCCAACTCCCTCGCTCGCGTGGGCTTGAGGTCGTCCGATTCCGTGGATCGATCCCTTCGGTGCATCGCTCAAGTCGGAGAACCTCACCGGCCGAGAAACTGTCGGTGTCTCCTCTCGTCGAAAGCCGATGGTATGTCCGTTCGCACCAGCCGCTCATGCGTACTGTTCCTGATCCTCGCGTCGTTCACCACGGGGTGCGGGATCATGGCGTCCTACCCGACCATCCTCCCGAACCACGAGACGGGGGCGCGACGTCCGTCGGACGAGTCGCCTCCGAGCGACGAGCCTCCGCCGCGCGAGTGGATCGGTGAGCCGACCGCGTGGTGGAAATGGTC
>JAGQRC010000675.1 GCA_020425835.1 Planctomycetota bacterium
GCCGCACTCACGCTGAACGAGCGACCGATCCGGATCCCACCGATCTGCTCCGAGACCCCACAGGTCGATTTCGAGGGAGAGTTGGGGGTCGTGATCGGTCGCAACTCGCGTGACGTCCCGGTCGATCGCGCGTTGGACGCGGTGCTCGGCTACACCGTCGCCAACGACGTGTCGGCGCGCTGGTGGCAGAAGCAGGGTTCGGGAAAGCAGTTCTTCCGCGGCAAGTCCTTCGACTCGTTCTGCCCGATCGGTCCGCACGTCGTGCCCGCCCGCGATCTTCCCGATCCGCAGTCCCTTCGATTGCGCACCTGGGTCGGCACGGAGCTGATGCAGGAGGCCCAAACGTCCGAGATGATCTTCTCGGTCGCCGAACTGATCGCGGAGCTGAGTCGCGGGATGACCCTCTTGCAGGGGACACTCCTGCTGACCGGCACGCCCGGTGGTGTCGGCTTCGCGCGGGTGCCCCCGCGGTTTCTTCGAGACGGCGATCGCGTCTCGATCGAGATCGAGGGGATCGGCCGTCTCGAGAACCCGGTCGTCGAAGAGCAGGTGTGAGCCGCGGGACGAACTCTGCACGGCGCGTTGAACGATGCGGGCCGCGGAAGTGTCAACGGCGCAGCCGTTGAACCGACAACGCCACGGGCTCCTCCGTCAGGTCACGGACAGCTCGCGAAGCTCCCGCAGAGAAGGGTGCCCTGCGTCGGATCGTTGCCACACCCCGGGAACGGCTCCGCGGGGAGCGTGCCCATCGAGAACAGTGCGGCCAACGAGAAGATCGCGTCCGAGATGTCGAGCGACTCGTCGTCGTTCGAGTCGCACGCGTTGGGGCAGCTCGAGGTTCCGCTGATGAAGAGTAGGCTCAGTGTCTCGATGGCGTCCGAGATGTCGAATCCACCATCGTCATTGCAATCGGCGCGGATGAACGTCGGGAGCGGCGCGATCGGAAGGGCGACCATCGAGATGTGGCTACCGAAGCACTCGAGCGAGGTCCCGATGAAGATCGAGATGTCGGGGAAGGCCACGCCGTCCGCGAACGGGACCGACCCGCCGCTGTTCATCGCGAGTGTGGTCCCTGCCGAATCGGAGACGTCGAGTGTCATCTCGTGGAGCTCCGCTCCCTCATCCACTCGGTATTCCCCGGCGCCGGTGAGAGGGATCTGGTCACCCGCGAAGTTCGTGGCGACCGCGTCGAAGTTGGTCAGCGAGTAGACCGCGAAGGAGCCGTCGAAGCCGGTGAACGAGAGCTCGAACGTTCCTTCGAGATCTCCGAGCAGCAGGATCGGGCAGAGGCACGGGGGAAGGCAGCCCTGGGTGAACTGTCCCTCCTCGATCGAGTAGACTTGAGCGTTCGCACGATCGACCCCGAGAACCGAGAGCAAGGATCCGAGCACGATCGTGGCAGTGGACCATGACCATCGACGAGAGCGCATGAGAGCCTCCGTTTCGTCACGGGTGAGGGATCGGTGATGCTACCCGCGGATCGGCCGGAAGCACGCGATTCCTCGGCAGACTGTGCGCTGACCCGAACGCGAGCGACGGCTCTCCGATCGATGATCACTCCCGACCACGCATCAGGTCGCGGAGCTTCTGGATCGCTCGGCTGTGTCGCTTCCGAAGGGTCTCCTCACTCGCGCCGATCTTCTCCGCCGCTTCGGGATAGCTCAGCCCGCGGTAGTCGATCGCGTCGATGATCTCGCGGTCCGCCTCGGGCAGCCGCGCGAACGCATCGACGAGCTGAGCGCGGTGCTCGGCGCGAGAGACGATGCCGGACGGTGTCGCGTCATTCCCGGGAATCCGATCGAAGGGGTCTCCCGCCGCCGTTTCCGTCGCGCGATCGAGCCGTTGCTCTCGGCGCGTGGACCGCTTCTGGGTTCGCTCCTTCTCCACCGCGCGCTGGAGCAGGTAGTCGGACATCGTCCTCAGCATGGCGCGGAACGCGCCGGGGCCCTGGTTCTGGAACCGCTCGCGGATGCGAAACAGCTCCATGGACATCTGTTGGACGATGTCGCTGGCGTCGACGCGGCGCTGCACATCGCGCGGCAGCTTCCGGCCGATGTACTGCTTCACCTCGGGACCGTGCTTGTCGATCAGCCGGCCGAGCGCGGAATCGTCACCGCGGGCGTACCGGCTGATCAGCTCGACGGACTCCGAGTCGAGATCGGGCTGGGGAGCGGGGTCGTTCACAGGAGCCTCCGACCGGCGATTGTAGCGGAGATCGGGTGGGGGATCGCCGTTGCGGTCAGTGGCGAGCCCGGGCCGCCCGGATGATCTGCGCCACGGACTCGACGGTCGCCTCCGACCAGCCGCCGTCGATATCGGCCGACGCCGACGAGAGTGGGACCCGGGGTGGCGGGATCGACCGGCGGGGTCGAGAGACCCGAGCGCTGAAGTGCAGCTCGCGACAGCCGCTGTCCGCGATCACCGCAGTGACGTTCTCCGCACGGATCCCGCCCCCCGGCATGATCGCGAGGCGTCCCGACGCGGCGCGCCTCAGGTCGGACAACGTGCGCGCGCCCGTCGCGGCATCCGGCGCGAGGCCCGACGACAGCAGTCGGTCGAACCCCGCATCGATCACCGCCTCGAGGCTCGCCGACGCATCGTGGACCTGGTCGAACGCGCGGTGGAACGTCGCCCCGACTCCCGAGGCCGCCTCGCGGATTCGTCGCGCAGCCTCGAGATCGATCGACCCGTCCGGCGTCAAGGCCCCGGCGACGACACCATCCGCGCCGAGCTCCAGGGCGAACTGCAGGTCCGCGAGGATCGTCGCCCGCTCGAGCTCGTCGTAGACGAAGTCCCCGGCGCGCGGACGGAGCAGCACGTAGAGGTCGAGGTCGACGCGACGTCGCACTTCTCGAAGGAGACCGGCGCTCGGCGTGAGCCCGCCCTCGCTCAGGCTGCTGCACAGCTCGAGACGATGCGCTCCGCCGTCGCGGGCGGCGAGCGCTCCGGACAG
>JAGQRC010000066.1 GCA_020425835.1 Planctomycetota bacterium
CTCGGTGAACTTGTCGAGGGCCCCCCGGGCCGTCACCGGATCGGTGACCCGGTACGACGCCACCAGGTTCACCCGCAGGGTCACCTTGTCCTGGGTCATGATCTCCTGACCACTGACGTCGAGCGTCTGCTCGCGCAGGTCGATGCTCTTCCACGCGATGGTCCCTCGGCCGCGCCAGAACACGTGACGCCCCGGTCCCGCCGTCTCGACCAACTCGCCGTTGCGGAAGACGAGCACCACCTCGTGGCGCGACACTTCGACACCGTCCAGGTACGACGCGGACGACGGCAGTCGCAGGATCGTGTCGAGTCGAGGGTGCGCGAGCCGAAGCTCATCCACCGAGTGACGTTCGATCTCGATCCGCCGCGGACCTCGCCAGAACGCGTGCAGGCCGGGGCCGAGGATCGACTCGAGTCGGCCGTCGATCGACACGAAGGCGCGTTCGTCGTCACCGAGCTCGACGATGGTCAGCGCTTCGCGGAGGGCGGGCTGTTCGACCAGCGATCGGAGCAACGGGTGCTCGAAGCGCGGCTCGAGCAGGTCGAAGACCTCGATCGCGTGGACGCGACGCGTCAACGGTCGCTGCCACACGCGGTACCGGCCGGGCTCGACGACACGCACGAAGTCGCCGTCGCGGAACCAGAGACCCCGCTCGTGCTGACGTACGTTCACGACTTTCCAGAACACTCCATCACTCCTTTCGAGCTGGAGGCGGTTTCTCGTATCGGACGCTTCCCGGCGGGCGACGATCGCGTCTCCCCCTCGTTCCGGCGGAGCCGTCGTTGAGTCGGCGCGCCTCGTCGCTCGTCATCTCGTACGCCCGCTCCGAAGAGCCTGGGCGACGGCCACGACTCACGACTCGGAACGCCGGCGGTATCCCGACGTCTTCGAGGCTGGTCTTTCGAGAGTGGTCACCGAAGGCGTGAGGGCCGACGACGACCCGGATGCGCGCACCGCACGCCACGCCGAGTTGCGCGAAAACGGAGGAGCGGCTGACAAAGCCGGCTGAGACCAGTGGGACTCGAACCCACCACCCCAGGACTCCGCACACCTCGATGGGCTGCGGTCCTGTGCTCTATCCACTGAGCTATGGTCCAGACCGATGCGTCCCGACCTTCGATGCCATGACACGGAACACCGAGGAGATCACGGATCTCCGGCGCCGCTGGCGAACGTGACGATCGTCTCCGCGGGCGGGTGGCCCAATAGGGGCACCATGCCGCCCGGGTCGTCGGTTCGCTCGTGACCTCGTTGTCGGTGGGTCTCGCTCCCCTGCGAGACTTCAGAGACGGTGGGGAGGGGAGGATCCCGCGCGGCGTTCTCGAAGTTTCTCGACTCGGCCGACGAGCGGCATTGCATCGTCGGGATGGAGGTGCGGGTGCTCCTCAGTTCTTCTTCTTGAAGACGTCCAGGATCTTGCCCGCCTCATCCACGGTCTTCTGGACGCCGCCGCCGAGGTCCTTCGCCTCGTCGATGATGTCCTTGACGACGCCGGACTTGCCGATGTCCTGCTTGAGGATGGTGATCAGCTCGGGCGGAATGTCGTTCTTCGTCGCGACCTGCTCGAGAACTGCGGCGACGATCTTCCCCATCAGCCCGGCGAGGTCGGTGGTCGACTTGCCGTCTTCACTCGAGAGATCGCGGATCTCGATCGGGGCGAGCTCCAGCGTCTTGGCGTCCTTACCCCAAGCCGACTGCGCGACGATGACCTGTCCTCCGTCGATGCGGACCATTTCGATCTGGAGCTCGGTGGCGCCGGCCTCACTCTTCGCGGCCGGGGCCGGCTCGCCCTCGCTGCTCTTCCCGTCCCCCGAGAGCCGATCGAGCAGCTTGGTGAAATTGGTGCCACTCATGCTCGCCTCGAGCGTGAAGACCGGCTTCTCGAGAACGATCGCGCCGATCTTCACCGGGCTCCCGAGGAGGGACCACGGTTGCACCTCGACCGAGATCCGGTCGGCCTTCATGAAGTCGGGCTCCGCGAATCCTTCGAGGTTGTCGATGCGCAGGCCTTGGAGCGACGCCTCACCGCTGAACGCGGAGATGGAGACGGCCTCCAGCTCGACGTCGGTCCCGAGCGCCGCGGTTCCGCCCCGCTGGATTCCCTCTCGGAGCAGGCTCGGCGTGGCGAAGTGGAGGGCGACGGCGGCGATGATCACGAGGAGGATCCCGCCGATGATCAGGAGCTTGAGCTTTTTCATGTGGACCTTCTGTCGGGTGAGGAAGGCGGAGACTACTCCGGTCGAGGGTCGGCGGGTAGCGGATTCGCCGAGTCGTTCACCACCGACTCGCGGTATCCGAGCGCTCGGTAGCCCTTGCGCCGTCGTTGGAACATTCGCGCGAGCATGGGAACCCCCGCGTCGACGTAGTCGTGGATCTCGACCACCGTCTTGCCGCGGTGCTTGCGGTGGAGTCGCCCGGCGTACTGGACCAGGGTCCCCTTCCAAGAGATCGGCAAGGTCAGGAACAGGGTGTCGAGCCGGGCATCGTCGAAACCCTCGCCGATGTAGCGTCCCGTCGCGATGACCAGGCGCTCCTCGTCGGTGGGGATCGCGCGCAGTCGCTCTTCCGACGCGAGGCGCTCTCGATCCTGCCGACCCCCGTGCAGCACGACCAGGTTGCGTGCGACACCTTCGAGCGCCTCCGCGAAGAACGCGAGGTGGTCGCGCCGCTCGGTCAGCAGGATCGGGGAGCGTCCCGCCTCGAGCGCGGTGATGACGTCATCGAGGATCTGGGTGTTGCGCGCTTCGTCGGCGGTGAGCGCCGCGTAGAGATCGTTGATCGACGGGCGCTCGTCGTCGTGCTGCGGGAACGCGAACGCGGTGTGGTGGATGTGGAGCTCGTGATCGAAGGGACGCGCCGCCGCTTGACTCTTCGGCTCGATGCGGTGACGGATCGGACCGAGCTGCTGTCGCGTGATCGGATGGAGCCCGTCGCGTCGTTCCGGAGTGGCGGTCAGGCCGAGGAAGTAGCGCGCACGAGCGTGAGCGAGCACCGACTCGAATGTCCGCGCCGGACAGTGATGACACTCGTCGACGACGATGTGCCCGTACTCGCGCAGCGCGGGGTCGATCTCGCCGCCGCGCGCGAGGGACTGGATCATGGCGACGTCGATGACGCCGGTCGCTTCGCGCCGGCCTCCGCCGATGCGACCGATGAGGGGCTCCTCGATCTCCAGGAACGTGCGCAGCTGGGCGATCCACTGCTCGAGGAGGGGCTTCCGATGGACGATCACCAGCGCATTCCGACCGCGCGCGGCGATCATCGCCGCGCCGAGCACCGTCTTCCCCGTTCCCGGCGGCGCGACGAAGAGCCCGTCCTCGTGCGCGAGAAGGTCGGTGAGAGCGCTCGACTGCGCTTCGGTGAGCTCGCCGCGGAACCGGGCATCGATCGAGGCTCCCGCGAAACGGCGATCGTCGATCTGCAGCGTCGAGCCATGTGACGCCACGGTCTCCACGAGTTCCTCGGTGCAGCCGCGAGGGAAGAGGAGGTGATCGCCGGAGCGTTCGGTCGTGTCGATCACCTTCGGGGTGAAGGCGGTGTTCATCCGGAGACGTCGTTTCTTCTGGTACTCCGGGTTCGGGAACGAGACGACGCGACGCAGATCGACCGCGAGCGCCTTGGGCAGCGGCTCGAGAGGGATCGACAACCGGCTCTCGAGCACCGCGGGAATCGTGCGCGGTGCGTCCGGCTCGGCTCGCAACCGCACGATCCGCGCCCGCACCTCTTCCGCCGAGAGTCGATCGACCGTCAGGAGGAAACGCCACGGATCGTCGTGGGGCTCCAGCCGATCGTCGATGAACACCGTATTGCCGTGCTGCCGCGGGCCGAGCTGCAGTGGAAGCGCGATCAGGCTCCCGAACCCTCCCGAAGAGAGCCGGTCCTGAGCGGGGAAGAACCGATCGACGGAGGGGAGCGATGGACGCGCTGCATGACGGGCCGCCGCGGCGACGAGCGCGCGTGCGAGCTCGCGCCCTTCACGGGCGTCGATCGTCTCGGAGAAGAAGACCCAGAGATGCGCGCCGTTGCCGGAACGAGACCGCTCGAGCGCGAAGGGAACCTCGACCGCACGGGCGATCGCGATCAAGGCCTCGGCATCGGGACGCCAGGCGTCGCCATCGAGATCGATCGCGACCAGCCAGCAGGTGTGGTCGGGGAGCATCGGGTAGATACCCAACACGTGGCGACCCTGCAGGTGGTCGACGATCGCGCGATCATCGAGCGGGAGGAACGCCGCATGAGGGCAGGCGCCGCACTTGACCCTCGGCTTCTGGCACACGTCGGCGACCCACTCGTTGGTGCAGACCGGAGCGTAGCCGTGTCGCCCGTCGCGTTCGTTGACCCAGCGCCGCGGAAAGAGGTCGGTGCGACCTCGGAACAGCGATCGGAAGATGACGACCTTGTCGTGCGGCGAGAGTTCATCGTCGTTCTCGCCCTCGGCCTCGCGACGTTTCAACGCACCGCGCAGCCGCTCCACTTCTCGACGCGTCGCCTCGACGTCCGCCTCGAGCGCGAGGAGGCGCGCCTCCGCTTCTGCGAGTTGTCGGACGAGGTTCGGGTTCGCGGGTGTGGGCACGGATCCGATCTCAGGCAGACAGCAGGAAGATGATGAGCCCGGCGACGGCGCAGCAGCCGGTGACCAAGCCTGCGGTCGGCCCGAGCGACGCGGCCGCCAGCCAGGTCGCGCCGCCGCCGAGGAGCACTCCGAACGAGATCGACAACCAGAGGATCGGCTCCGGGCCGCCGGGGATCGGCGTGGCGCGGCCGCAGCTCGGGCAGTTGGCGAACCCGCCTCGCAACGAAGGCGCCGCTTCGAAACGGGAGCCGCAGTGCTCGCAGTGGACGTCGACACCCATGGTCGCCTCAGCCCTCCTGTCGACCCTCGATGGCCGCGAGGAGAATCCCGCCGGCGATCAGCAGCCGCGGATCGATGAGCTCTCGCGCATCGGGTTCGATCTCGAGCCGGTACTTCAGGACGAAGGGATTGAAGAATTGACGGTACTGCGCGAGCTCCGTGTGGCCCTGCCGGAGGTGGTAGGTCTGCGGGATGAGGTTCGTCAGGAGGCGGCGAACGACCGCGAGCATCGTGCTGTCCTCTTCGAGTTTCCCGATCGGTCGATCGTCCGGATCGAGGAACTCCCAGGAATCCCGCAGCAGCGACTTGAAGCCCTTTCGTCGCAGCGCTCCGACCTTGCGGCCCTCGTGGGAGTCGACGACGTCGTAGGCCGCGCTGAAGTCGATCACCTGACGCGCCTGGATCGACAGCCGCTCGTCGGTCATCGCCTCACTCGCGTAGACCCGGATGTCCTCCTTGAGCTTGAACGCCTTCTGCTGGCTGAACAGGACCACGTTCTCGTTCGGGTCGTAGACGTGGAACTTCGCACCGAGGACGGTCAGGACCTTCCGGCGGATGAGATAGTGGTCGTGAAGGAACTCGGCGGAGAGCGAGGGGTCGGCCACGGTTGCTCCTGAGGAAGGGGATGCGCTCAAGGTACCTCGGTCGGGTCGCCGAGCAAGAGCGAACGCGAAGTCGGATCGCCGTCAGCTGCCGACGCCAGCGTCCGCGCCAGGATCATCCGAGCGCGCGGTCGACTCATCGGCGTCGTCGCTCTTCTCGGCCAGCGGCGGGAGCGTGACTCGGACGCGACGGGCGCGGCCTCCGTCGGCCTCCATGACCTCGACGCTGGCGTTCCCGAGCGCGACGACGTCGCCGACTCGGGGGATCCGTCCGATCGCGAGGACGATCAGCCCGGAGAACGTGTCCGCGTCATCGGAACTCCCCTCGATCCCGAGTGCCTGGACGACTCGCGTCGCAGGGGCGGAGCCGCGAACCAGGTATCGTCGAGGGCCGACCGGAACGATGTCCGGTCCCTCCGCGTCGAACTCGTCCTGCACCGGGCCGACGATCGGCTCGAGGACGTTCTCCAGGGAGACGATTCCGCTGACCCCACCGAACTCATCGACGACGAGGGCGAGGAGCTGATGGCTCGCCTGGAAGTGCCGGAGCGCCTGGCTGACGCGCATCGTCTCCGGCAGGTACTGGGGCGGACGGACGATCGTCGCGAGGTCGAACGGAGTGCGGCCGTCGTGGACCACGAGATCCTTGATGTGCACGACGCCGAGAGTGTCGTCCAAGGAGTCCGAGCAGACGGGATAGCGCGTGTGCTTCGTCTCCCGAACGATCTCGAGGCAGGACTCGAGTGAGTCGCCGGCGCGGAAGTGGACCACGTCGACGCGCGGGACCATCACCTGCCGGCACACGAGGTCGTCGAAGTCCAGGACGCCGTGCATCAGACGGTGCTCCGCGCTGGTCAGCTCGCCCTGCCGATGGGAGAGCGTGAGGAGCGCGCGGATCTCCTCCTGCGTGTGCACCTCTTCGTGACCACTGTCGGCGCCGACGCCCAGAGGCTTCAGGATCCAGCGCGTCGCGACGTTGAGACCCGCCATGAAGGGATAGAGTCCGATGTAGAAGAAGCGGAGCGGAAGCGCGCACCACAGGAGCGTCGCCTCGGGTTTTCGGATCGCGAAGATCTTCGGGGCCTGCTCGCCGATCACGAGATGGACGGTGGTGATGACCGTGAACGCGATCGCGAAGGCAGTGCCGTGGATCCACGCCTCGGACTCGATCCCGAGCTTCCCCAGGAGAGGGGCGACGACATCGGCGACCGCGGGCTCGCCGACCCAACCGAGGCCGAGGGACGCCATCGTGATGCCCAGCTGACAGGTCGAGAGCGAAGCGTCGAGGCGATCGCTGAGCCAGCTCGCCGCCCCGGCGAGCCGTTGGCCCTGATCGCGGAGCTCCTCGAGTCGACGGATCCGCACCTTCACGAGCGCGAACTCGGCAGCGACGAAGAAGGCGTTCAACGCGACGAGGGCGATCGCCCCGAAGGGACCGGAGAAGAGGCTCGTGCCGTCGGGCATGTCGTCGTTCCTGGTGGAGAGGGGGGGGCGAAGCATCGGCGACTCGCTCAGAGCGGCCGCGCGTCCGCCATGAGAACGAAGGACGACGCGCCGAGCAAGGGCGACGTGGTGGGAGCGGTGCGGGAGCGATGGCGGTCTGCGTGGCTTCGACTCCACGATCCCGGTACCCTTCGGCCATGAGCCATCCGCAGCGCGCCCACCGCCGACTCCTCTTCATCCACCGATGTCCCTGGGATCCGCCGTCGCCAGCGCGAGGTTCGAGGTGAAACGACGGCCGGCTCCCGCGCTCGACCGACCAACGCGCCTCGAGTTCGGTGACTTCCAGACGCCCATCACGCTCGCGCGCGACGTGTGCGAACTCCTGCGTGCTCGAGGACTGCGACCGGCTTCGGTGATCGAGCCGACCTGTGGACTCGGTGCTTTCGTGCGCGCGGCCGCCGAGATGTTCCCGGGGGCGCAGCGGATCCAAGGGGTCGACGTCAATGCGTCGTCCGTCGACGCCGCGCGGCGGGAGCTCACGGATGATCGCGTCGAGTGGAGTGTCGGCGACTTCTTCGATCTCGACTGGTCGCGACGTCTGGCCGAGCTCCCGGAGCCGATTCTCGTCGTGGGCAACCCGCCGTGGGTGACGAACGCGACGGTCGGGGCGCTCGGGGGCACGAACCTCCCGCCGAAATCCAATCGCGATCGGTGGCGCGGGATCCACGCGATGACCGGTCGATCGAACTTCGACATCTCGGAATGGATGCTCGCGGAGATCCTCGGTTGGCTCGAGCGTCGACGCGGCACCCTCGCGATGCTGGTCAAGACCACGGTCGCTCGGAAGGTCCTCGCTCGCGCTTGGCGCGCCGCGAGTCCCATCGTCTCGGCGAGCCTTCACCGGATCGACGCGCCGCGCCACTTCGGCGCCTCGGTGGATGCCGGCCTCCTCACGATGAGCTTCGGTTCGGGGACGCGCGCGCTGGAGTGCGAGTGCGCGGAGTCGCTCGATGCCGAGCGTGCGACGCGTCGACTCGGATGGCGCTCGGATCGGTTGATCGCCGACGTCGATGCGTACGATACGCACCGCCACCTGATCGAAGGGGAGCGCGGTCCCGGAGCACCGACCTGGCGTTCGGGCATCAAGCACGACTGCCGTGCGGTGTTCGAGCTCTCGGGGGCGGCGGGGTCTCGCACGAACGGTGCGGGCGATGGGGTCGACATCGAAGAGGAGGTGCTCTTCCCACTCCTCAAGAGCTCCGACCTGATGCGCGGGCGCCCGCCGCGTCGCGTGCTCCTCGTTCCGCAACGAAGCCTCACCGAGTCGCCTGCCGATCTCGCGCCGCGCGCGCCGCGAGCGTGGCGCTACCTCGAGCGCCACGCCGACCGGTTGGCCCGCCGCGGGAGCTCGATCTACCGAGGACGACCGCCGTACTCGATCTTCGGTGTGGGCGAGTACAGTTTCGCCCCCTGGAAGGTGGCGATCGCCGGCATGGCACGCGAACTCCGGTTCACGGTGGTCGGACCGATCGACGATCGTCCGGTGCTGTTCGACGACACCTGCTACTTCGTTCCCTGTCCCGATGGGCGCACCGCGCACGCGATCCACGGGCGCGTCTCCTCGGAGCCCGCCCTCGCCGCCTGGTCGTCGTTGATGTTCTGGGATGCGAAGCGACCGGTGACGGCAAAGCTCCTCAACGCGGTGGCGTGGGAGCGGATCGAGGAGGGCGTCGAACCATCGCGACCGTGGCGGTGACTCCGTCGAACGCCTCCGTGTTCGTTGCGCAGTTGGGGCTGGCAACTCCTTGGAGGAGCTGCAGCAATGCCAGAGTCGTCGAGGACCGGTGTTTCGCCCACGAACTTCTGTGTCAGCACACTACTACCTCGTGCGGGAAGTTCGCACGAAGAGTCCAGACCGGGCGGGCGAAGGGGAACGAGTGGTCCGTGCCCAAGAGCGCGCGCCGGCGAGGGAGACAACGGATCTGGGTACTCTCACCGGTCCAGGGCTTGCGCGAGTGTCGGACGAACGCGGCGAGCTCGCTGCACGACCCGAGGTAGGGCTGGTGGTCTCTGGCGTGCCGTCGTTGAACTCGAGAACCGTGTTCCCCGGCGGGGATCCGGGGAGAAGGGAACCCGTGCGAGGGCCCGAAGCAGCGACCGCGCGAACCCAGTCACGGAGTGCGGTACCTTTCCCGGACGAACTGCTCGAGCGCCGCGTTCGGTCCGTACTCGCTGCCGTAAGCTCGGAAGAGGTCGGACCACTCTCGGAGATCGATCTTCCAGGGTCGGGTCACCCCTTCGATCTCGAGTCGAATCGGCCAGACACTGGCGCTGCGTGGCAGGGTGGCGACCCGTTCTTCGTAGAGGTCGAGATACTCGGGTTCTGAGAGATCGGAGTACTCGTCCTGCAGCATGGACTCGAGCTGCTTGAGTGGATCGCGGAACTCGGTGTAGGCGTCGCCGTAGGCGTGTGCCAGGAGGTCGATGTCGCGGGCCACGACGTCGAGGATCTCGTCCTCGGTGATGGAGGCGGTTCCCTCTTGGCAGAGGGCGCGTAGGTAGGTCGGCGCGTTGGTCCGCGCCGCCGTGACGAAGTACTCGTCGACCGGCGCGTCAGCGGGGACCGGTCTCGGCTCGGGTGTTCGGTAGGCCTCGATTGCCAGACCGATGCCGAGCCCCAGGCCGGAGATGAGCGCGAGCACCATGAGTCGACGGAGAATCATGCTTGTCCCTACTGAAGTGCTCGCGCTCGTTCGACGGATCAGTCGATGCTGACGACGCCGCCGATCTCGGCGTCGCGAGGATCCTGAGGGTTCGCGAAGCATGACCAGATGATCGGCTCATGATTGCAGCCGGTTCCCTCGGACTCGCTCAGGATGTTCACCTTGAGCTTGGTGCAGCCGGAGAGGTGGTGCACAGTCACGGTCGCGGCGTCGGCGTCGCCCGTGACCACGGGGCTGTATCCCGTGTCGACGGCGTTGATCTCGGCCGCGAGGCTGGAGCAGGCCGAGTAGGCGCTGCTGGTGCAGTAGTCGAGCGAGACCGTGTCGTCTGCGCAGCCGACATTGTCGATCTCGAACGTCACGTTGTGGTCGGATCCGGCGAAGACGGACTCGAGCTGGGACCACTGCGGGTACCCGAGCCCTCCGACGAACGCCACGCACAGCAAGAGCCGCCAAGCCATGGAGAACGCCCTTTCCTTGGGAGTTGTCGGTCGATTCATTGGACTGAAGGGACACAAGAGTCGGCGCGACGTCGACAGTTCGGGAGTAGCGGAGCTTCACCATGTGGACGTCGCGATCGCAGACCCCGTGAAGGTAGCAAGGGAGCGCGAGCAGCACGACAATCTAGGAGGAACCGACTCAGTCGATGCTGATGACCCCGCCGATGTCGCCGTCGCGCGGGTCTTGGGCAGCAGAGCTGGACCAGCTGATGGGACCATGATTGCAGCCGGTTCCCTCGGACTCGCTCAGGATGTTGACCTTGAGCTTGGTGCAGCCGGAGAGATGGTGCACGGTCACGGTCGCGGCGTCGGCGTCACCGGCGACCACGGGGTTGTAT
>JAGQRC010000676.1 GCA_020425835.1 Planctomycetota bacterium
CGCGCCGCGAAGCCGCCATAGAGAGCACGGCGCTCGTCGTCGCTGTCGAACTCCAACTTGGCGACGTAGACGCCGCGCGCGTCGCCGGGGATCCGGTCGACGACGGACGCCGACTCCTCGAGCATCGGAACGAGCTCGATCTCCAAGTCCAACCGGTGCTCGACGCGCTCGACGTTGGCCTTCAGCCGGTCGCCCAGTGACTCGACGATGCGTTCGTCGACCAAGACATGGAGCCGAGGCGCGTCCGAGATCTGGGAGAGCAGCTCGAGATCGGCGGAGATCCGCCGAGGGCTCCGAACGAAGGTGAAGTTGTCGAGCGCCGACGCCCCGCTCGCGCCGAGCAGGGAGTCCTCGAGATCGGCGAAGTCGATCGCCGCCGCGACGACCGGAACCCGGCGCTCGGGGAGACGTGCCGCGTAGCTCGTCGCTTGCACTCCGGCCGTGATGATCAGGTCGATGTCAGGGGAGTCGAGCGCCTCTCGGAGGAGGACGGGAACGCGAGTCGGATCTCCCCCGGCGTTGAAGTCGTCCCGAAATTCACAGCGGTACCGCGGCACGGCCAACGACTCGAGCTCCGCGCGAACGCCGGTCAACAGTCCGTCGAAATGACCGGAGTCACGATCTCGAACGATCGCCACGACTCGCGTCGGGAGCGGAGCATCGACGGGGTCGTTCTGCGCGATCGCTCGTGCGACCGCCGGCGTCGCGACTCGGATCAGGACGATCAGGAGCAATGCAGCGACGACCGAGCCCCGGGTCGTCTGCCTCCCGCGGAGCTTCCACCGCCTTCGATCCATGGATACCCTCCTCCTGCTCGGTGCAGCGGAGCCCGCACTCGTTCGCCGGTCCGAGCGACGGACGAACAAGGAAACGTGGTTCGAACAAGGAAACGCGGTTCGAACAAGGAAACGCAGTACGAGCACGCCACGCGCAGCAGCGTGGCCGTTTTCGATCGCGAACCGATGAGGTCGATCCGACGCCACCAGGAACGACCGCGATCGAACTCTACCCGAACCCTCCGGGATGGGACATTCGGCATGACCCGACTCCGCTCGTTGGCCCCACTGCTCTCCTTCGTCTGCTTGGCCCTCGGGGGTTGCAAGGCGACACCCGCGCCGGCCGCCGGGTTCATCGACGACGACGACCTCCGGCACCATCCGGACTTGCCCTTCCATCGCGTCTGGCGTGATCCGGACTTCGACTTCGATGCGTGCGACCGGATCCACGTGGCCGAGGTCGACACCGACTATCTCCTGACCCAGACGTGGTGGGAGGGGCTCGGTCGGGGGAGCAAGGCGCATCGGGATGCGGTCGAGCTCGCGGCCGAGTTCCGCGATCTCGTCCGGAGCGAGTTCCGCGCGGACGAACACCATCGCTTCGAGGTCGTGGACGCCGACTCGGCTCGGGCCCACCCGGAAGGCGCGCTGGTGCTGGAGTTGGCCATCGTCGACCTGGTCCCCAACAAGGCGCTGTTGCAGGCACTGACCTATGCGGCGGGCCCCTACGGAGTGGTGGCCCGACAAGGTATGGATGCGACCTCGGCGACCTCGATCGCCATCGAGGGTCGCGTGCGAGACCCGTTCACGAATCGAGTGGTGGCGCGCTTCGCGGACCGCGAGAAGAAGAAGGCGGGGCTGATCCACCTCGACAACTTCACCTGGTACGGTCACGTGCGGGGCATTCTCGAGGAGTGGGCGGTGCAGTTCCGGGAGGTGGCGAGCAAGGAACCGGGCCAACGCGTCCCGGACACGAAGCCGTTCCGTTTGCTCCCGTGGTGAACCCTCGATGGATCCGCCATCCCCGATCCCGTATCCTCTGACCGAAGTCTGTCCCACCGAGAGGTCGCCGCACCTTGCCCGCGCTCGTCATCGATTCGGTCACCACTCAGGGGCGCGGCCCGTACTCGGTCCGCGTGAAGGGAGGACTCTGCCTCGGGCTCTCCGGTCCGTCGGGTGCGGGCAAGTCGCTGTTGCTCCGCGCGATCACCGATCTCGATGAGCACGAGGGCCGCGTCGCGCTCATCGACGCCGCGGGCGAGGTCGATGCGATGTCGATCTCCGGACCGGAGTGGCGACGTCGGATCGGGTATCTGCCGGCTCGAGTCGTCTGGTGGTTCCCCACCGTCGGCGCACACTTCGACGGCTTCGAGATCGACGAGCGTTGGCTCGCCTCGATGGAGCTCGAGCGCTCCGCGCTCGAATGGCCGATCGCCCGACTCTCCAGTGGGGAGAGCCAGAGGTTCGCGCTCCTCCGGCTCTTGGTGCGCCGACCGCAAGCCCTTCTCCTCGACGAAGCGACCGCGCATCTCGACCCCGACCGCACGCTCGCGGTCGAGGAGCTGATCGGACACTACCGGAGCGAGCACGACGCGCCGGTGATCTGGGTCACTCACGACCCGGAGCAACTCTCGCGGGTCGCGCAATCGACGGCGATCCTCGGGTCCGCGGGACTTCGCTTCTCGAGCGGACCACCCGGGAGCGCAGCGTGAGTGTCATCCCTCTCACCAGCCTGGATCTCGTCCTCGCCGCGTCGCTCGTCCTCGCGCTCGGACTGGTCGTGATTCGACTGCGGCTCGGTGTTGCAGGCTCGCTCTGGTGGTCTGCGACCCGGATGGCGATCCAGCTCCTCCTCGTCGGCCTGATCCTCGAAAAGCTGTTCGCGACGCGCTCCCCGTGGTGGGTCGCTCTCATGGCCTTCGTGATGCTCGCGATCGCCGGGCGCGAAGTGCAGGCGCGGCAGAAGAAGAGGTTCGCGCGCGGCGGGAGCTACCTGATCGGCACCAGCTCCATGATGGTCTCTTCGTTCACCATCACGCTGTTCGCGCTGAACGCGGTCATCGACGTCGACCCCTGGTACACGCCACAGTACGCGATCCCCGTTCTCGGAATGTTGCTCGGCAACACGATGACCGGGGTCGCGCTCGCCTGTGAACGCCTGACGAGTCTCGCCGC
>JAGQRC010000677.1:0-2424 GCA_020425835.1 Planctomycetota bacterium
CGGACGCGGTCGCCTCACTGGCCCACGTCGCTGCCGACGAAGGGTACGTCGCCCCGGAGATCATCGAGGAGGCGGTGCTCGATGTGGTGAACGGTCGGCACCCCGTCGTGTCGGCGGGTCACGCTCGGAGCGACTTCACGCCGAACGACGTGCAGCTCGGCGGCGATCGACCCGCGCTCGCGGTCATCACCGGTCCGAACATGGCAGGAAAGTCGACCTACATCCGGCAGGCGGCCCTGATCACCATTCTGGCGCAGATCGGGAGCTACGTTCCGGCCGAGCGCGCCCGCGTCGGGCTGGCCGATCGAATCTTCACACGGGTGGGGGCCGCCGACGATCTCACCCGCGGTCAGTCCACCTTCATGGTCGAGATGACCGAGACCGCGAACATCCTCAACAACGCGACCGCCCGCTCCCTGGTCATCCTCGACGAAGTCGGACGCGGCACGAGCACCCTCGATGGCGTCAGTCTCGCATGGGCGATCGCCGAGCACCTGATCGAGGAGAGTGGAGCGCGCGCCCTGTTCGCCACGCACTACCACGAGCTGACCGAGCTCGAGGAGCGCTTCGCCGGTCGCGTCTCCAACTTGAACGTCTCCGTCAAGGAGTGGCAGGACCAGATCGTCTTCCTGCACAAGATCGTGCCCGGCGGAACGGACAAGGCGTACGGGATCCATGTCGCGCGCCTCGCCGGCATCCCGGAGAGCGTTCTCGACCGGGCGAAGACGATCCTCACCCACTTCGAGGCCGAGCACGCCAGCGGTCAACACGTCCCGGTCGCGACCCCGACGTCGAGCACCGGATCGACATCCACGCAACTCGACCTGTTCGGGAACGCGTACGACGATCTCGATCGCGCGCTCCGGAAGATCGACGTCGACCGCACGACCCCCGTGGAAGCGCTCGTGTTCCTGAGTGAGCTCCGAAAGCTGCTACCGTAAGGGACGCCGTCCGGCGGCGAGAGCCGAGCGCGGCGGGCACCCGACGACGTTCGGCCGATGAGAACACCCCGCGGAGCGTTCGGCTCCGCGGGGTGTTGTTCGAATCGCGAGGAAGAGCGAGATCAGCCGTCGCCGGACTCGCCACCACCGGTGGACTCGCCGCCGCCGGTCAGCTCCTGACGCTTCTTCTTGAAGAACTCCGTGGCTTGCGGGTTGTCCTTGTACTTCTTCTCGAGGACCTCCAGCGCCTTCTCTCCGGACTTCTTGTCCTTCTCGGTGATACTGTGGTTCAGCACGCACACCCAGAAGTTGTCGAAGAGCTCCGAACTCGAATCCTCGACGACGACATCCTTCTTGAAGAAGTCGTACATCTTCTGGTTGAGCTGTGCTTCACCCTCCGGGGTGCCGGAGAGATTCTTGAGCTCCTCCATGGCCTTCCGGATCGGCCACGTCGTGATGAGTTGATCGAAGAGCTTCTTGATCTTCTCATCGACACCCTTCCGCTTCGCCGCCTTCTGGAGTTCCGCGAACTGCTCCTCCTTGGGATCGAACACGGATTCGATCAACGCGAGGTTGATCCGGTTCTTCTTGTTGCCCTTCTTGGCGACGGCGACGCGCGCGCCGAACAGCAGCTTGATCGGCTTGAACCCGCTCTCGAATCCCGCCTGATCACTGGGGCGGAGCTCCTTGAGCACCTTGCCTTCGTGATCCATGACGATGCAGTAGGGGAACCCGCGCCCCCCCTTCTTCTCCAGCATGTCCTGATCGGGTTTGTCGGGCAGATGCGCCGTGATGTTCAGATACGGGATGAAGTCCTTCGCCGCCTCGACCCACCAGTCCTGCAGGAGGGGCCCGCCCTCCAGTTGGTTACAGGGCGGTCACGGCGCGTAGCTTCGGGAGAAGTACCCGAAGATCGGCTTCCCGGTCTTCCTGGAGAGGGCCTGGGCCTTCTCGAGGGTGTCGACCCACGGCACTTTCTTGACGAACTCCTTCGCGAGCTTCTTCTTGTAGTTCTCCTCGAGGTCTTGTGCGTCGACGACGCCCCCGATGAGGAACAGTGAAGCGAGACAAACAACGAGGCGTCTCAAGTCGTCCTCCCCTTCTCGTGGTGGCACGCTCTGTCGTAGCCGAGCGCGGCTCGGTGATCTGTCACAGCCGAGCGCTGCTCGGTGGTCGATCGCAGCCGAAGGCTGCCCGGTGGTCGGACGGGTCACGGTTCGTTGACGGATGCGCCCATGGAGCCCGGCCGTTCGCCGTCGACCGACCCTTCCGAGTCGTCACGGCGGTCGCGGGAACGGGGTCCATGGTACCTCGGTTCCCGGACCCGGTCGAGCGCGACGATCCGGGCTGGGCGACGGTCGCCCCACCGTTCGCTTGACCTCGGACACCGGGTGTGTTGCTTTGATCCACTCCGACCGAAAGGCCCGATCATGGTCTCGCCCGTCCCGCCTGGCTACCACTCCGTCACGCCCTACCTCACGAT
>JAGQRC010000677.1:2439-2950 GCA_020425835.1 Planctomycetota bacterium
TTCCTGCAGACGACGTTCGACGCGAAGCTCACCGAACGTGTCGAGCACGAAGGCCGGATTCGTCACGCGGAAGTGCGGATCGGCGACTCGGTCGTGATGCTCGGACGAGCCCCCGACGAGAGCGCGGCCCGGCCGGGCGTCCTCTACGTCTACGTCGAGGACTGCGAGGCGATCTACCGACGTGCGATCGAGGCGGGCGCGGTCTCGCTCCGGGAGCCGACGTTGATGGACTACGGCGACCGATCGAGCGGCGTGTGCGATCGATGCGGGAACCAGTGGTGGATCTCGACGCGGGTGGAAACGCTCACTCCGGAGGAGATCCAGCGACGGGCGCGTGAGTCCTGAAGTCGACCCTGCGTCTGGTGGAGCCGTCGAGTCCCGCCGAGGGTGCTGGCCGCGAGATGCTCGGGCTCTCGGCCGGAACGGGTTTCTCCGACGGGCTGCCCGAGGTCACGACGCGGGTCCGAGGATCGCATCGATCTCGTCGAGCGGCAGCCCGACGACGTTGGTG
>JAGQRC010000678.1 GCA_020425835.1 Planctomycetota bacterium
CCGTCTCGCCGACGATCCCTTGTTCCGCGGCATCTGGATCGGCACCCAGAAGCTCTTCGCGAACGCGCTCTTCTTCGGTGGAACCATCGAGGCCACCCCGATGGACGCTCGAGAGGTGGACGAGGGGGGAGTCGGTCATCAACATTGAAGCGACCAACCGTAGAAGTACGTTGGGCAAAAACCCCATGACCCCCGAGTGGAATCCCGGCATAGTGGCGCCCACGCCGCAGTCGGATGACTGCACACCGAGGAAAGACCGAGGAACCGACACCATCGCCGAGTCTCGAACGCCGGACCGAGGGAACGAAGGCGTTCGACCCTTATCTCGCTCGAGCCCTCTGTTGGAGGGCTCGCGTCAGGCGACGACATCGGACGACGCTTCGACCGCCGGCTCGGGCCAACGCGCCCGCGCCTCCCGCCAAGTCGATCGAAGCCGCGCTCATCGACGGAAACGTTCTGCGCCTCGCCCTTCGAGGCGACGCCTGCTTCCGTTCGAAGCGTGACCCATCGTGCCACCTTACTCTCGCGGGCTTCGCTGAACTTCACGGAGGTGCCTAATCCGGGCCGGTCTCACGATCGGCTGTTCAGCGGAGCCCCTTTTTGGTTCAGGGCCCACGGCGATCATCGCCCGACGCAAGGGCCCCGCGGCCTCCGTTCGCGCCGCGATGACCCGCTCGATCGCCACTCGCAAGGCGCGGGTAGCCCGGACCAGCCCGTCCCCTATCATCTCTCTACCAGGTCCATCTGCTGGAGCTGATCGCCCGCGAAGTTCGGTACCCGCCGGCGCGCGAGCAAGCGGTGGCCCGCCAACTTCTCATCGCCTGGCAAACGGGAGCCGACGACTCCGCCGCGCACGCTCTCCTCCAGAAACTCAGCGCTCACGCCTTCGGGGAGGACTGAAGCGTCGTGGTGAGCCGGCCTGCGTGAGGATCGCCGGCGTGGAACGACGGTTGCGCGGATTGCCGGCGAAACGGCGTGTCGGAAGCGAGGGTGTGATGCCGCGACTCTCGGTGACATCGAGCTTGTTCGTCGTGCTCGCAGCGGGTCCGGGGTGCACCCTGCTGCCCGAAGGCTACCTGTCGGATCGCGGCCACGATCTGACCGATGTCGCCCACGTCTATGGACTGGATCTCGAGATCGGCATCGCTGCGAACGTCGGTCCGGTCCTCGTGGCTGCCGAGCAGGTCGGCTATCACGACTGCCCTGTTCTGGCGATCGGGCTCGGCGGCCCGACGGAGTATCACGCGGATGGGCAGGTCTTGGGTCTGGGATTCCCCTTCGCATTCGCGCAAACACCGCGGAGCCTCCCGGCCCACGGATTCGTTACTCGTCGGTCCATCCTCCCTGGGGCTCGGTCGGCATCGAGTTCGGCGACTTTCTCGGCGGTGGAGCACGAGTCGATGCGTTCGAACTCCTCGATCTCATCCTCGGGCTCGTCGGGGTCGACCTTGCCGGGGACGATCCCTCATCGAGAGATCTCGCCGAGGGAACCTGACGGAGTCGAAGAGACTCGGGGGGCTTCGGGGGACTTGCCTACTCGAGGAGAACGGGCAAGCCACACATCGATCTAACGAAGCCGCTGTAGTCGGGCTGGCACGCTGGACGATGCTATGCAGTTCCCCTCGCGGACCTCCTCCTCGGAGGTCGAGAGGAGAACACGGCCCCCGGGCGCGAGCTCGTCGGGTCTCGGGCAAGGTCCGCTCTCGAGTCCTGGGCGAAGTGTGGGAGCTGATCGTTCGCAGCCGCTTCGCCTCCGGATACACTGCCCACCCCATCGCCGTCACTCGCTCACGAACCCCTGGGCGTCGCAACCATGACCTACGAGATTCGAGAAGAGACCCCCTCCGACCCGTCCGCGATCCACTTCGTGACGGCGGCGGCGTTTCGCAACATGCCGTACGCCGACGGCGATGAGCAGGAGGTCGTGGATCGACTCCGGTCCGCCGGTGCACTGGCTCTGTCGCTCGTCGCTACGGTGGACCAGAAGGTGATCGGCCAGATCTCGTTCTCGCCGGCTGTCTCTTCGAGCCCCTCCGATGCCTGGTTCGCACTCGGACCCGTTTCGGTCCTGCCCGAGCTCCAGCACATGGGAATCGGCTCGGCCCTGATCGAGCGCGGCTTGGCGAGGATTCGCGAACAAGGCGCGGTGGGCTGCATCCTGACCGGGAGTCCGACCTACTATCGGAGATTCGGGTTCGAGCCCGCGCCTCGGAACGCACCCGACAACGAGCCGAAGGACTTCTTCATGGTGAAGACGTTCGGCTCGAAGCGACCGGTCGGCCAGTTCCGGTTCCATGACGCGTTCTACGGTGACGCGCACGGGTCGTGATCCGAGACCGAACCGAAACAGTCTCTCCGGGAGTCGATGCCGCTCGGCCTGGCCATCGTCTCACGACGACTCGCCGTCGTCGCCCGGGGAAGGCGACGACAGCCACTCCTCCAGCTGATCGGCGAGATCGAAGTACTGAGCCTCCAGGGACCCGCGCGCGCGCAGCTCGCGGAGGAGCGCCGCCGACTCGAAGAGACTCTGCGCGTTGTTTGTGAGACGAGCGTGCTGAAAGAGCGAGATGGCGAGCTCCCGGCCAAGCACTGCGGCCTCCGGCTGGAGGGATAGCGCGCGCCGTCGAAGGGCCACGGCCCGATCGCTCCAGGAGACGGCCTCTTCGCCCTCGAAAACAGAGGCCATGCGCTCGAACGATAGGGCGAGGTCGCGCTGGTAGTCGGCGCGGTCGGGCTCGGCGTCGGCGAGCCGCTGGGCGATGGCGAGCGCTTGCTCGAAGGCGCGGCGGGCCTGGTCGCCCTGGCCGAGCGCGACATAGAGATCGCCCATCCGTTCATGAGAGACCGAAAGGTCGCGCTGGTAGTCGGCGCGGTCGGGCTCGGCGTCGGCGAGCCGTTGGGCGATGGCGAGCGCCTCCTCGAAGGCGCGGCGGGCCTGGTCGCCCTG
>JAGQRC010000679.1 GCA_020425835.1 Planctomycetota bacterium
CGAAGGGGGCGTGCCCTTGGCCGGTTTCGTTCCCGATCCGCACCGTTACTTCGATCTCCATCACTCGGCGCGCGACACCATGGAGCAGGTGAACGAGCGAGAGCTGGAGCTCGGGACCGCCGCGATCGCCGCGCTGATCTACCTCGTCGCCGACCTGGAGGTTCCGTTGTCGCGGAATCCGAAGTCGGGTTGAGCAGCCCCGGTGAGGAACTCGTTCCGGTGAGCGCCTAGTCCGTTGAGAAACCCATTCCGGCCGAGAGCCCGAGCTTCCGTCGGCCAGCACTCCCGCCGAAACTCGACGGATCCACCAATACGCCTGCGTTTCGTCGGAAGCACTGGCCTCGGAATCTCGAACTCTCTGCACGAAAGCGGTTTTTCGACGGACTCCTAGGCGGGTTGCGCCGTCAGCCAATTGTCGATGGAGTCGAGCATCGCTTCTCGATCGATGGGTTTGGTCAGGTAGTCGTCCATGCCGGTGGCTTCGCACTGTTCGCGCACGCCGGTCACCACGTTGGCGGTCAGCGCGAGGATCGGGAGGCGCAGTCCGTTCCGTGCGAAGCACTCGCCGTCTTCCTCGCGTCGACGAATCTCCTCCGTGGCTTCGAAGCCGCTGCAGATCGGCATCTGGCAGTCCATCAGGACGAGATCGACCGGCTCCGACTCGAGCCGGTCGATCGCTTCACGGCCGTTGTCCGCCAGAGACACTTCGAAGCCGGCTTCCTTCAGGATCTCCGCGACCACCAGCTGGTTGATCTCGTTGTCCTCGACCACGAGGACGAGGTTGCTCGACGACGGGTCGATGGATGGCTCCTCGCGTCGCCGCACCACGGACGGCGCACGCTGCGGGGACTCCGAGGCGAGATCGATCTCGAAGCGGAACGTCGACCCGCGACCCTCCTCGGAGTTGACGGTGACCCGTCCGCCCATCAAGCCGCTGAGTCGGCTGCAGATCGCCAGGCCGAGACCGGTGCCCCCGAAGCGTCGCGTCGTCGACGCGTCGAGTTGCGTGAAGCGCTCGAAGAGAAGGGACTGTCGTTCCGGAGGGATTCCCGGCCCGGTGTCGGTGACCGAGAACTCGACCCGAGCGGAGGCCGACTCGCTCTCGAGCACCCGTCCGCGCACGATGACCTCGCCTCGGTCGGTGAACTTGATCGCGTTGCTGACCAGGTTCGTCAGCACCTGACGCACTCGCACCTCATCCGCCCAGCCGGTCACCGGGAAGTTGGACGCGACCTGGTACGACAGGTCGAGCCCCTTCGACTCCGCGGCGTGCGCGAACACCATGGTGACGTCGTGGATCACCGCGCGGGGATCGAAGCAGACGCTCTCCAGCTCGAGTCGACCGGCCTCGATCTTCGAGAAGTCGAGGATGTCGTCGATCACCGTCAACAGCGCTCGAGCGGACTTCTGGGCGACCTGGACGAGGTGGGTCTGTTTGGCGTCGAGATGTGTCCGTGCGAGCAGATCCTGAGTCCCGACGAGGCCATTGAGGGGGGTGCGGATCTCGTGGCTCATGTTGGCGAGGAACAGCGACTTGGCCTGGTTCGCGCGCTGCGCCTGGAGCTCGCTCGCCCGGCTGCCCTGCTCGGCGTCCTGGAGCTGCTCGATCACCCGGCGGTGGAAGGCGGAGGCGCGCTCCCGGTCGTCCTCCAGGCGGGCGCGGTTCGTGTTGGCGCGGGCCAGCTGCTTCCGGAGGATGCGGTTCTCCTTGCGCAGCGCCTCGATGTCGTCCTCATCCATCGCGCGCTCCGATGAGCACCGTGACGATGGTCTCGTTGTGGAAGTCGGCGACCGGAGACCCGCCGTGCGGGGCGATCTCGCCGTACGTGTAGAACCCGATCACCGGGGTCTCGGGGCCGACGCGCTCCCGCAGCAGCTCGTACTCCTTCGCGGTGCGCGTCCCGAGCAGCTGCTTCCGGGCCGCGCACGCGAACACGAGGGCGGCGGCGGGCGTGCCTTCGAATCCCGCCATCGCCAGGTCGGCCGAGCGCGCCGACGCCTGGAGCACGTCGTCCCGTCCGCCTTCGGTGAGCTGCACACGCGCTCCGAGCGGCACCTCGCCGGCGAACGTGATGGTCCCGTCGTCGCCGGTCAGGGGCATCGGCGCCCTGAGGCAGAACGAGCCCGACGCGTTGAAGACAGCGAGCGGGAAAGCGGGGCTCGGTTGGACGTCACCGAGGCGCTTCGCGAGCTCGGCGACCACCGAGACGGCCCGCACGTTCAGGCTCTCGGGCAGGGCGATGCACAGATCGCCCTCGGCCGCGCGGGACTCGGTGACCGCCTGCTCCACCGCGCCGACCGGGTCGGCCGACAGGCCGCGGCCCGCCCCCACGCGGACCTCGACGTCGGCGAAGACGATCAGGGCGACGGAGTCCTCCTGGAACCGCGCGACCGACGACACCTCCCCGTCGGTCGTACATCCGATCAGCGGCACGTCGCCGAGCGCGTCGCCGATGCGGTCGAGCAGGGCGCGGTGGTCGCTGTCGATGCTCGACCACAGCATCGCGCCGGTGGGGGTGTGGCCTTCGAGCTGCGCGCGGACGGCCCCGATCAGCTCTGCGGCGCCGTGCTCGGGCGAGGGGTCGAGGGTGTGGGCGACGGCGATCCGCATGGAACGAGGATGCCTGTCACGTGCCGGGAAGGGCGTGACAGGGGGCTTTCTCCACGCCAGGCGCGTCGGCGGTCAGTCGCTCGAGCGGAGGAGCTCGGTGGGCTTCTGCTTCGCCTTCTCCGACATCTCGCGGGTGCGCGGGAATGGCGCGTCGGGGCTCGGTACGACCTCACCGGAGCGCAGCAGCTTGGTGGCGTTCCGCTCCTCTTCGGACATCTCCGCGGTGCGGGGCTCGAGCACGCGGGCCGGCACGATCTCGTCCGAGCGGAGGAGCTTCGCGGGAGGCTCCTCCTCCGGCGGGTACGGGATCAGGCTCAGGTACGAGGGCTCTGCCG
>JAGQRC010000680.1 GCA_020425835.1 Planctomycetota bacterium
CGTCGAGTTTCGGCGGGAGTGCTGGCCGACGGAAGCTCAGGCTCTCGGCCGGAATGGGTCTTTCAACGGGCTCCTAGGGCGGGGCGGGCTCTCCCACCGCGGCGGTCGCATCGAGGACGATGCCGTGGGCCTCGAGGAGAGCCGCGATCCGACCGCGGCTCCGGAGTTCGTCGAGCGCTTCGTCGAGCTGACGAAGGAGTTCCGGGTGGTCCGACGAGACGGCGATGGCGTACTCCTCGACGTCGAGGCACGGGACCAGGATACGGAAGCGGTCCGGGTCGCCCGTGGCCAGGTCGTAGGCGTCAGGGCCGTCCATCACCACGGCGTCGACCTCGCCGCGCAGGAGGAGGTCGATGCCCGTGGCCCCCTTCGCGTCGAAGACGCCCGAGACCTCGGGGAGGTGGTGGCGCACCGCGCGTTCCGACGTCGTGCCGGCCGCCGCGTAGACCGGTCGGCCTCGGAGCTCCTCGCGAGAGTTCGGACCGCGCGGCCACGCTTCGACCAGCACGGCGATGCTCGTGCGACAGTACGGCTCGGTGAACGCGACGAACTCGCGTCGCTCGGACGTCACCCCGATGGTCGCGCAGGCGATGTCGATGCGTCCATCCACGACGGCCGGGATCAACGTCTCGAAGGGCAAGCGCTGGTAACGGAGCTCGCGCCCGAGAGACTCCGCGAGCGCGCGACAGAGATCGACCTCGAACCCGGAAGGCACGTCGTCGAACATCCCGAACGGCGGGTTCGACAGGTCCGACCCGACCACCAGAGGCTGGGGATCCCGCACCTCGGGACCACCGCAGGAGACGACGAGGAAGAGCACCGCGAGCAGCACGAACCGGAGGACGAGACCCACGCGACACCTCACCGTCATTCCCCGCTAGAAGCAGTCCGTTGAAAAACTCATTCCGGCCGAGAGCTCGAGCTTCCTCCGCCCAGCACACCCGTCGAAACTCGAAGTATGAGCCAATACGACTGCGTTTCGCCGGAAGTACTGGCCTTGAAATCTCGGACTCTCGCCTCGAAAGCAGTTTCTCGACGGACTGCTAGGACGCCCGACGGCATTGTCGAGGATCGACCGCGCAGGGCAAGTGGAGGTGGACTCGGCTGGTTGGCCGAGCGGAGTGTGTGGGGTAAGTCGAGTGGGGGTGGGCTGCGGTCGGCGGGGAGGTCCGGGCCGTGACGCGGATCGAAGAATCTCTCCGCGGACGCTCGACAGCGGCGTCGGAGCGGATGGGCGATGCGGGGGCGGAGTCGCTCAGTGCGAAGCGGGGCGCGGCTCGATCTCCGCGGGTTGGCCGAGAGGCGTCGACCGCTCGCCGACGTTCTTCGGAGGTTTCGACCCCCCTGACGTCCACGCCCTTTCGACGAGAACGCACCAAGCCACCATTCGAGCTCACCCCGATCGAACAACGCACGTCCTGCGGAACACCAGCCGCGTTGAACGACAACACAGCTCCGGTCGCCCCAATGCCTCCGTTGAGCATCGCGAGAACCGTCAAGCACGAGTTGAGAAACTCAGCGGCTTCTTCCCTGAGCACCGAGCGCGTCAACCACCCGACAGGAAACCCGCCGCCCAGCGGACCACATCCGACAACGACCATCGCACCAACGCCGGGGCCGTCCATACCCAGCGCCCCGAACAGTTTGGTGAGAACCCCGACGGAGCGAGTCGGAAAGTTCCATGAGCAGGCCCGGCATCTCCGCCGCACAACATGCCCCACTCGACTCAGACCCACACAACTGCCCTTCGAAGACCGGCTCAGGGGCCGTCCCTGCGTCGGCGAACCCTCCGGCTCAACCGCGCCGCAGTCGAATCAGTGGCTTGCCGTGCCGCGCGTGTGCAGTCCTCGTCGATCGATCGCGTCGAGAATGCCGCGGGTGATCGCGACGACGCGCTCGGGATCCTGCCCGCCGTCGTGAAGGAGGATGATCGCGCCGGGTCGGAGTCTTCGGGCGACACGAGTCACGATCTGTTCCGTCGATCGCCGACCGGTGTCGAACGATCGGATGGTCCAGCCGACGATCTCGAGGTCGAGACGCGAGGCGACCGGTCCGGTCGCATGATTGAGGAGGCCGTGTGGCGGGCGGTAGTGGAGCGCGCGGCGTCCGGTGGCGCGCTCGATCGCGGTCTGGCTGCGCTCGATCTCCCGGGAGAGCTGGCCCGCGAAGAAGAAGTTGGTCCAGCGAGAGTGCGCTTGGGAGTGGCTTCCGACGTCGTGACCCTCCTCGACGATCCGACGCGCGAGCTCGGGGTGGCGGTCGACCCGTTCGCCGACGAGGAAGAAGTGTGCGCGGACGCGGTGTTCACGCAGCAGGTCGAGAAGAGCCGGGGTCGCGCGGGGGTCCGGACCGTCGTCGTAGGTCAGGAGTAGGGAGCCATCGGCGGATCGAGATCGAACGGGGGCGAGCACGCCCGAGTTCGTCGCGATCGACCCGTAGGCGAGGAGCGCGGTGACCGCGAGCGCGATGCCGATGGCGATCCACGTCGCCACGGCGGTGGTGAAGAAGGAGAAGGGGAGCGCGGTCGCGATGGCGCCGATCAGGATGATCCGTTGGAAACGGCTCATGGCGTGACGATCAGCAGGCTGATGTCTGCGAAGCGAGACTCGGTGATGAGCGCGGTGGAGGTTCCCTGATCGCGCGCGTCGCGGGCCGCGATCGCGACCGCGACGGCGACTGCCGAGGGATGACATCCGGTCTCCGCCTCGTAGCCGTCGACCGCGTCGTTGCCGGTGGCGTTGGCCACGACCGTCGCGAGCCCGACGTTCGTTCCACCGCAGCGCACTCGATCGATCCGTCGCCCTCGAGTCGCTCGCTCCCACCGATGCCGGAGCCAGGTCTCGATCATCGCCGGGCGGCCGAACTCGAGGTGACTCAGGTGTGCGAGCGGAGGCTCGTGTGACGCCGGGAGCGATACGAAGAGGGCGCCCCCTTCGGACCGTG
>JAGQRC010000681.1 GCA_020425835.1 Planctomycetota bacterium
GGAGTCCCAGCTGCCCGAGCCCAAGCGCAGGATGCTGCGCAGCCTCGAGGTCGCCGACCCCTCGCTCGCGCAGCGCCGCGTCCTCGTGGTCGACGACGACTTCCGCAACGTGTTCGCGATCACCGCCCTGCTCGAGCAGCACCACATGGCCGTCGACTACGCCGAGAACGGGGCCAAGGCGCTCGAGAAGCTGTCGGGTGAGCAGACCTACGCGGTCGTGCTGATGGACATCATGATGCCGGAGATGGACGGCTACGAGGCCATGCGCCGGGTCCGGGCGATGCCCGGGTTCGAGTCGCTGCCGATCATCGCCCTGACCGCCAACGCGCTCCCCGGAGATGACGAGAAGTGTTACGCGGCGGGAATGAACGGTTACCTCCCGAAGCCCTTTCGCCGCGAAGACCTTCGCGCGACGCTCGCTCAGTGGATTCCGGGCGGGCGCCCGCGACCCGAATCCGACGAGGCCGACGCGTCGCGACTCGATCTCGACACCGAGGCCCGGTGAGTGAGGCTCAGCACGATCGCCGCGACGATCGCCCCGACCCCGTTCGACACCAGGTCCCAACCGGTGTTCACGTACCCCCCGACGTTCGTTCGTGGGAAGACGAGCGTCGCCACGAACTCGATCACTTCGTTGAGCGCACCGAAGCCGAGGCTCGCCGCCACACACAAGGTCATCGCACCGAGACTCGGAGCGATCGGTCCCGCCAGTCGTCGTAACCCCTGCCAGCAGATCCAGGTAGTGACCCCGAAACCATAGGCGTGCACGACGTGGTCGTACTTCAAGAACGGTGGAACGATCCACCAGCTGTAGAGCACTCGGATCTCGCCATCGATCGGCCACGAGTGGGGCACGGGCACCAGTCCGCCCGCCATGTGGAGCGCGCCCCAGACGGCGAGCGCCCACACCGACGCGAGCGACAGGCTCACGTGGCGATGGACGACCGCGACCGCAGATCCGAGGACCAGCATCACGACCACGTAGAACAGGAACTCGAGGTTGCCGCTCGCCACCGCCGCCACGGATGCCGCGGCAGTGTAGGTGCACGAGACGATCAACGGTGGAACGAGCGGGCGGAGACTCGCTGGGGTGTGCGTCATGAGGGCAGTGTACCGTCGTTGGTCGGTCCGCTACATCCTTCGACGAGCTGCGACGAAGCCAGAGTCGTCGAGGGCCGACGGAGTCGGGGTCAGCCCGCCAGGTTCTCGAGGACTCGGTCGCGAGCGTCCTCCGCAGCGAGACTCTGCGCCAGCGCGCGGACCGCTCCGAGGAGTTGGTCATCGGTACAACCGAGCTCCGACTCTCGTCCCGAGAGCGCGCGCATCTCCTCGGCGAAGATCTCTCGCACGATCGCTTTGTTGATCACGACGCCGTCCGGCAGGATGCCGTTGGGATGCCGGATCCACTGCCGGACGAGCAGGCGCGCGACCGCGGCGGATGCCCGATTCTCGAGGAAGTGGTCGACGTGGACCGTGCTTCGTCCCCCGCTCCAAGCCGCGATCTGGGCAAGGCCGGAGCGAATCGCCCGGCGCAGCCCCTCCTCGGTGATCGGACGGGGACGAATCGTGGTCAAGTTCTCGACAGTGACGCCCTCACCGTACGGGAAGGCATCGCGTTGATCCGTGGCGACACCCGCCGTGTCGAAGCTTCGCGCGACGACCAACGCGAGCCGAGAGTTCGTCAGCCGCTTGCCGTCGTAGCCCTCGGCAATGTCGTCCGCGAGCTCGTGGACGAGTTCGCGCCCCGCCTCTCGGACGCCGACCGGATCGTCTGAGTCGTACTGACAACACGGCGCGATCGCGAAGGTCCCCCGCTTGTGCGCGACCTGCACGAGATAGCGCGTCGAGAAGCGAAGGTAGTCGAGGCTCGAGAACACGGCCGCGCGATCCGGATGGACCCGGCGGGGCTCGTCCGGGAAGCACTCGAGGAAGTTCTGGACGTATCGCCACGTTCCGTGGCTCAGGCCGATCGCTCGTGTGCGCAGCGCATGGAGGATCTCGTCCGACTGGAGGAGGGCCGTGAGAGACTCGACGGCCACGGAGATCCGGATCGAGCCTCGGGGCAGACGCACCAAGGTCTCCGCGGAGTCTAGGATCTCCGCCCAGAGCTGTGCTTCCAGATAGTCCTCGACCGGAAGCTCGAGACAGACGCTCGACTCCTGGTCGACGAGCGACTTCCCGCAGTGTGCGAGGTAGACCAGGACATCGAGCAGTCCCCCCGAGATCGGTTGCCCCTCGAACCGCAGGTTCGGCTCGGGATCGCAGAGCGCGCGAGGCCGGATGATCATCGCCGCGGGGTCGTCGCCGATCACCGCCGTGCCGAGCCGGGTCTGATGCGCCAGCGTCCCGGCGACCGCCTGTCGGAGGCGGAGTTGCCCGCGCAGGAGCAGGGTCGTGTCGTCGGTGTAGGAGTCCCGGAAGTCGACGACCACGCTGTTGGCCACTGAGCTCAGCCCGCTGACCAAGCGCTCGGTCTCCAGGGTCGAGACGATCTCGACTCTCCGCGACTCGAACTCCGGAGGAGGAGGATCGACACGCCAGTCCCCGAGGCGGATGTGCTCGGTCTCCAGGAGGAACCCCGGCATGGTTCCCGTCCGCTGGTCCTCGCGACAACGCGCCTGCTTCTCGCAGATCCCACGGCGGCGCTCCCGGAATCGGCTCTCGAAGAACGCGACGAGCAGCAGCGTTTGGCGGTCGAGAACCTCGTCCACCACGGGTGACTCGGGGTAGTCGAGCTGAACACCCTCGATCGGGGGTCCGGGCTGCGATTCCGCCATCGAGACAACTCTCCGCCGCTGGAGTGCGTTCGTCAGTGGAACCGGGGCCCACCGTACCTCGGATGATCGGCATCCCACGCGGGGCGCTTGACCCCCTTCCCGGTCCTGGGTCGGCTCGCGGCCCGGGTCACTCCGGGCTATCGTGGGCGCCCCCCGATTACTCCAG
>JAGQRC010000682.1 GCA_020425835.1 Planctomycetota bacterium
CATCCAACTTCAACTCGACGGCCAGGGCGGGAGCTAGCGTGAACATCAGCGAGAGCGAGAAGAGAACGGTCCGGCGAGCGGGCGTCGCGCTCCTCGTCTTCCTCGTCGTCTATGGCTGGGTCGTCGGGAGCCGCGTGCTGGATGAAAAGGCGCAGGCGTACGACGAGGCGCTGGGTCGATTGGCTTCGCTCGAGACGGAGGTCCTCCGTCGACAGAAGGACTCGAAGCGATACGACCAGCTCCAGCGGCGCTGGGCCCTCGACGTCGAACGACTGCAGAGCGAGAAGCTGGTCAGCGAAGCGCGCCTCTCCCTGGAGAAGCACGCGGCCGACTCGGGCGTCGCGGTCGCCGAGTCGCGAGAGTCGAGCGGCGGGTCGGTCGATCGCGCACGCATTCATCTCCAGGTCCAAGGTGAGACGGAGAAGTTGTTCGAGTTCGTCCACGGGCTCGACTCCCTCGGATACCCCATCTATCTTCATCGCTTCCAGCTGATCGGCAACGAGGAGGGACCGGGCCAGGTCACGGCAACCCTGAACATCGGGCTGCTCGACTATCGGCAGCAAAAGTCGAAGGGCGGCCGACGTGTCTGATCATTGGCGTCTCGGCTCGAAGTTCGCCTGTCTGGTGCTCGGCTGTCTCCTGATGTGGCGGGTCAGTCAGCTCTTCGCGGGAGACGCCGCAGAGTCCGTCATCCGTCAGGACATCGACACTCTGGCGCTGATGGTGGCCAAGGCGGAGAAGGCCGTGGATCGGGAGAACGTGGCGCTGCCGGACGAGTTCCGTGCTGCGGCGGGCTCCCGGGCCTTCGGGGCGAAACCGCCCCAGAAGGAAAAGAAGAACGAGCCCAAGGCGAAGCCGCAACCATCGCTCGTGGGCATCGCCGGCAACCTTGCCTTCGTGAAGCTGCCCTCGGGAACCGTCGTCGCGTTGCGCGAGGGCGAGTCCAACGATGGAGTGAAGGTCGCTCGGATCGGCGTCAATCGTGTTCTGGTCGAGCACGAGGAGAAGACGCTCGAGCTGATGATCTTCGCCGGGTTCGGCAGCACGAGCCTCTTACCGCCACCCGAGGAAACTTCGACCGAGGCATCCGAGCCCGTCGACTCGACCGGGTCGCACGAGCGTTCCGACGATTCCGAGACCCGAGACCCGCAGGACAACGAGGAGGCGCCGACCGGAGGTCCGGGCGACGGCGCACCGAAGCAGAAGAACCCGAAGGAGTCGGGGGAGGACCATTGAAGACGCAACTCTTGGCGAGAGCCGTGGCGACCTGTTTCGTCGTCGGCGGAGTCGTCGTCGGCCCGATCCTCGGCGGTGCGGTGTTGGGCGGGCTCTTGCTCCGCGGATCCGTCGCGCACGCGGACGGCACGGGCGGAGACGACGCGGCACCGGCGTTCGAGGAGGACTTGGTTCAACTCAGCTTCTCCGGCGCCTCGATCGATGTCGTGACGCAGTGGCTGGCCGAAGTGACCGGAAAGTCGCTGATCAAGCACAAGGACGTCGCATGCAGCTTGACCATCATGAGTTCGCAGAAGCTCCCGCGGCGTGAGGCGATTCGGCTGGTCTACGACGCGCTCGCCCTCGAGGGTTTCGTCGCGGTCGAGAACAGCTCGGTCGTCTACATCGTCCCGGAAGCGCAGGCGGGCAAGGTCAGCGCTGAAGTGCTCAATGGCCACGCGGACACTCTCGGCGGACGTCAGATCGGCGTGCAGTTCTTCGAGCTCCAACATGCCAAGGCCGAGTCGCTGAAGGACGAGATCAAGGCGATCCTCTCCAAGGAGGCCGCCCTCGAGGTCGATGAGCGAGCGAACAAGATCGTCGTCAAGGACTACGTCGACAACATCCGGCTGGTCGGCGAGCTTCTTCGGCAGCTCGACATCCCGACGCCGTCCGACGCGGTGACCCGAGTGTTCGAGTTGACCTATACGGAGGCGCCGCAGATCGCGACGATCCTCACCGCGGTCTTCGCCGAGAAGTCGGGGCCGACGAAGAAGCCGCAGCCGCAGAAGGGGGGACAGCCGCAGCCGGCGCCGACCTCGACCGGGACCCCGGTGGTCATCCTCCCCGATCCCGCGTCCAACCGCATCGTGGTCACGGCGCCGAGAGATCGGATCGCCGAGATCGAGAGCTTGATCCTCACGCTCGACACCGAGAAGCCAGCCGACATCACCGTCCGTGTGATTCCCCTCGTCCACGTCGATGCGAACGAGCTGGTTCGGGAGATCGGCGCGATGTATCGCAAGATCCGCGGAAACTCGTTGAAGGATACCATCGAGATCGCCGCGAACGAGCGATCCAACTCGTTGATCGTGCTCTCCTCGAAGCCGAACTACGACGACATCCAGTCCCTGGTCCGGTCGCTCGACACCGAGGATGCTCAGCAGAAGGCGACGCGGACCTTCTACCTGAAGCACGCGGATGCGGAAGAGATCGCCGAGCAGCTCGACGAGTTGTTCAGCGAGGACAACAACTGGGGGTGGGGCTGGAACCGTCGCAATCGCAGCGGTCAGGGAAAGGTGCGCTTCGTCGCCAACCGGCGTCGGAACGAGGTCATCGCGATCGGGGCGACCAACGTCCTCGAGCGCGTGGCCGAAACGATCCAGATGCTCGACGAGCCGGTCGACAAGGAGTACCTGGCCCCGCGGATCTTTCCCCTGGAGTACGTCGCTGCCGACGACATCAAGGAGGTCTTGGACGAGCTGTTCACCAAGAAGGACGAGGAGCGTCCCTACTGGTACGACAGCTACGAGGAGGACAACGGAGACGTCGGGCGCCTCTACGGGAAGGTCAAGTTCGCGACGGAGCCCTACTCGAACTCGATCATCGTGACCACGAACTCCGTCGAGAACTTCGACGTGGTGCGGGGCATCCTCGACCAGCTCGACACGCAGTTTCCCGATCGTGAGGCGACGTTCAACATTCCGTTGAA
>JAGQRC010000683.1 GCA_020425835.1 Planctomycetota bacterium
ACCATCCGTCACGACCGTGAGGCCGTTGTCCTCGATGACGCACTCTCGGATCGTCGGGCTCGCTCCGACGATGTAGATCGCCAGACCGCGGTGGGTGAAGCCGCTCGGCACCGTGCCCTGCCCCTGGGTCATCGTGAAGCCCTCGAGGACGCTGTCGGCGCCCTCCGCGTTGGTGAAGGTGACGATGCTCGATGGCAGGGAGAGGCCGTCGAGCGTCGTCGTCGCGGCGCCACCCGAGCTGCGGACGACGATCGCCTTGCCGAGGAAGTCGATCGCTTCCGAGTATGTCCCGGGCGCGACGACGACCTCGTCCCCCGGGGCGGCGACGAGGATCGCGCTCTGGATGGTCGGCTGGTCACCGGGGACCTGGATCTGAGCGGCGCCGAGAGTGGTGATCGACAGCGCGGCAAGGAGAAACGAGGCGAGCCAGCTCGCCGAGCGGAGGAGAGAGGTGTTTCGCAAGGGTCCTGCCTTCGGAGTGGGGGTGATCGAGCACGGACGGCGAGGAAGAGCCGCGATCGAGCTGCGCGGCGGGTCACGAGATTCCCGTGCCCCCGTCAGACCGGGGATGGGCGTCGCGCGCTGGAATGCGATTGCGCGGGAGTGGAGGCCAAGGCTCCCGTCCGGAGACCCGCATGGGACCGCGCCGGCGAAGCTCGAGAGCAAACCTCGAGGCGAGGGCGAGATCGCGTCATGAACCCGAGCGACGGGGGCTTCGAGCGGATACCCTCCTCCTTGGAGTCCCCGAGGCGCGTCGCGCCTTGGCCGTGTTCCCGTCGCTCTGCATTCTCCGGCCGGCCGCTCCCAGGAGCCCGTTGAAGACTCATTCCGGCCGAGAGACCGAGCTTCCGGTGGCCAGCACACCCGGCGAAACTCGAAGTATGAGCCGATACGACTGCGTTTCGCCGAAGGCACTGGTCTTGGAATCTCGGGCTCTCGCCTCGAGAGCAGTTTTTCAACGGACTTGGGCGCTCGACTCCTCTCCGAGGACGCGGCCGCCGGGTCAATGAGAACTCGAGTGGAGCCCTCGTGTCCGACACGCCCGATCCTGAGTCCTTGGTCGGACGCTGGGTGCGGTCCCTTCGACCCCTGAGTCCCGCCCAGCGCATCGAGTTCCTGAACCGACACTGTCCGGACGACGAACTGCGACGGGAGGTCGAGGCTGCTCTCGAGCTCACCGATCGGTCCGAAGACCCCGACGCCACGATCGATCACGCACCCATTGCTGCGGACCCCGACGCCACGGTCGATCACCATCCCGCCACCGACGACCCCGACGCGACCATCGGCACCGATGCGCCTTCCGGAGCGGGATCGAGCGAACTTCCCGAGCGGATCGATCACTTCGAACTGTTGGGCGTCCTCGGGGAGGGAGGGTTCGGAACCGTCTATCGCGCTCGCCAGGAGAAGCCGGTCCGGCGCGATGTGGCGCTCAAGGTCATCAAGCTCGGCATGGACACCAAGCAGGTGATCGCGCGCTTCGACGCCGAGCGACAAGCGCTCGCCGTCATGAATCATCCTTGCATCGCCAAGGTCTTCGATGCGGGCTCGACGAAAGAGGGCCGACCGTACTTCGCGATGGAGCTCGTCCACGGTGCACCCATCCTCGAGTACTGCGACGCGAAGCGGCTCGACACTCGTGCCCGGCTCGAGCTCTTCATCGACGTCTGCTCCGCGATCCACCACGCCCACCAGAAGGGGATCATCCATCGGGACATCAAGCCGTCCAACGTTCTCGTCTCCGAGCACGACGGTGTCGCGGTTCCCAAGGTGATCGACTTCGGGATCGCCAAAGCGACCGACCAGGAGCTGACGGAACAGACTCTCTTCACCGCCGACCAGCAAGTGATCGGCACGCCGATCTACATGAGCCCGGAGCAGGCAGGAGCGGGCGGCGTCGACATCGACACCCGTTGCGACGTCTACTCGCTCGGAGTCCTCCTCTACGAGCTTCTGACCGGGACCACGCCGTTCACCGTCGAAGAGCTCTGCCAGGCGGGGTTCGCCGAGATGCTCCGGATCATTCGCGAAGTGGAGCCTCGGCGACCGAGCCTGCGAATCTCGACCCTGGGGGCCACCGCTTCCGCGCAGGCCGAAGCGCGCGGCGATTCCGTTCATCAGCTCCAGTCGCGCCTCCAGGGAGACCTCGACTGGATCGTGATGCGTTGCCTCGAGAAGGAGCGCGATCGCCGCTACGACTCCGCGAGCGCGTTGATGGATGAGCTGCGGCGTCACCTCTCCGATCAACCGGTGATGGCGGGGCCCCCGAGCGCGGCGTACCGATTTCGCAAGTTCGTCCGCCGCAATCGAGGGGGGGTGATCGCGACGACCCTCGTCCTCGCGGTGCTCGTTCTCGGTGTGATCGGCACGACGGCCGGTCTCTTTTGGGCGCTCGACGAGAAGAAGCGGGCAGACGACCTCGCGGTCGAGGAGAAGAAGGCGAAGAGCGAAGCGCTCGAGAGTGCCGGGGCCGAAAGGAAGGCGAAGCAGGATGCCCTCGAGAGCGCCGCGGCAGAACGAGAGGCCAAGCAGGATGCCCTCGAGAGCGCCGCCGCCGAAAGAGCCGCCAGGGAGCAGGCCGCCGAGGCGGCCCGCGAGGCCGAGCAGCGCGCCGAAGAACTGGAGATCGTTGCCCGGTACCAGGCCGATCAGCTTCGCGATGCGGACGCCGTCGACTTCGGTCTCACCCTTCGTCAGCAGCTGTTGGACACGGCACGGGATGCGTATCGCCGCGAGGGCCTCGGCTCGGAGGCGATCGACGCGCGCGTGGCAGAGTTGGTCGAGCAGATCCGAGGCGTGAGCTTCACGGACATCGCCGCGGGTACCCTCGATACACACCTCTTCTCATCGGCGGAGCAGACGATCGACGAGCGCTTCACCGACCAGCCGTTGGTTCGGGCCCTCCTCTTGTTCGAGTTGGCG
>JAGQRC010000684.1 GCA_020425835.1 Planctomycetota bacterium
CATCCCGGCGAGATGCCGCGCGGGGTGGGCGCGATGCCCGAGCCCCGTCCTCACCCCCGTCGGTGACCGATCTCCACCTCGCTACCCTTCCGATAAACGAGCCCGTTCATCGCTGGGTCCCCGCCGCCGCCGATCTCATCCCGCTCCGCGTGCAAAAGGATGGGTCCGTCGGGACCCGATAACGGAACCGGAGCGGTGCGGACGATTCCGCACGAGTCTCCGGGAAGGCCCGCTCGTGACCACACCCCAACTCGGGATCCCCGCCAACTCTCCGGGCATCGATCTCGGCGAAGCGGCCGACGTTGCTCGGTGCGCGGAGCTGTACCGGCAACTGCGGCAACTCCTCGACTCCGACGCGAACTCGGTCGCGATCGAGGCGGGACGGTGTCGGAAGGTCGACGCCGCGGGTCTCCAGCTCCTCTGTTCGTTCCGTCGCAAGGCTCTGGGGCTCGGACGCTCCGTCGTCTGGATCTCGCCCCCCCACGAGTCCTTGCTCGAGGCCGCGGCGCTGCTCGACCTCGATGAGGCACTGGGTCTGAAACGAAAGGCCGTCCACGATGGCGACGATCCTCGCGGTCGATGACTCTGCGTCCATGCGAGAGATGGTCGGGTTCACGCTGCGCAACGCCGAGCACGATGTCATCGAGGCGATCGATGGCGCGGAGGCGCTGGACAAGGCACGCGAGAATCCGGGCATCGATCTCGTGTTGGCCGACGTGAACATGCCCAACATGGATGGGATTCAGCTCGTCAAGGAACTCCGCGCCCTGCCCGAGTTCAAGTTCACTCCGATCCTCCTGCTGACCACCGAGTCGGCGCCGGAGAAGAAGGGCGAGGGACGATCCGCTGGCGCGACCGGTTGGATCGTGAAGCCGTTCCATCCGGAGCAGCTCGTCGTCACGATCCAGAAGGTGCTCGGGTGAGCGATGGCGGTCGATCTGTCCCAGTTCCACACCACCTATTTCGAGGAGAGCCTCGAGCTGCTCGAGAGCATGGAGACCGCGCTCATCGGGCTGGGGCCGCACGCTGAACGATCCGAGACGATCCATTCGATCTTTCGAGCGGCGCACTCCATCAAAGGTGGGGCGGGGACGTTCGGCTTTCAGCTCATCGCCGATTTCGTGCACACGATCGAGGCGGTGCTCGATCGGATGCGCAGTGGCGAGGTCGCGATCGGCCCCGAGGTCACGCAGGCGCTCCTCGAGTCGGTGGACGTCGTTCGCTCGTTGCTCGAGTCGGAGCGCCGAAAGGAAGCCGCCGACCCGACTCTCGGGGTCTCCGTCCAGGCGAGGCTGCTCGCCTTCCTCGGCGAATCGACGGCATCGTTGGCCGCGGCATGGAGCACCGCGGAGAACGACGAATCGAGAGGACGCTGGTGCATCGACTTCCGACCGCACCCGGAGATGTTGCGTTCGGGAAACGACCCGCTCCGACTGATCGCCCAGCTCACGGAGTTGGGACCCGTGCGCGCTCGCGCCGACCTTTCGCGTCTTCCGGACTTCGACGAGCTCGACCCCGAGGAGATGCACCTCGGCTGGACGCTGGCGCTGGATACGACGACCGAGCGTCGCACGATCGAAGGCGTCTTCGAGTGGGTGCTCGATCTCTGCGACCTCTGGATCGACGAGCAGACCGAGGAGACCACGACGGACATCGTCGCCGTCGGAGCTTCCGCGCCGGCGTCGTCGCGGTCGAGCCCCGCCCGTGAGCGGGACTCCCAGTCGATCCGGGTCTCGATCGCGAAGATCGATGACCTGATGAACATGGTCGGCGAACTCGTGATCACCCAGTCCATGCTCCAGCAGGTCGGGGACGATTTCTCGGCCGAGCGATCGGGTCTCCTGCGGGACAAGCTGGCCCTGCTCGATCGGAACACGAGGGAACTCCAGGAGTGCGTGATGCGGATCCGGATGCTTCCGATCAGCTTCGCGTTCAACCGGTTGCCGCGCATGGTGCACGACCTCGGTCGGAAGTTCGGCAAGCAGGTCGAGCTGTGCATCGTCGGCGAGCAGACCGAGCTCGACAAGACGGTCATGGAGAAGATCGGCGATCCGCTGACCCACCTGGTCCGCAACGCGATCGACCACGGGATCGAGCGACCGGGCGAGCGAAAGCGGCGGGGGAAGCCGGAGATGGGACGCATCGACCTGGTCGCGTACCACGAGGGCGGCAACGTCGTCATCGAGATCCGCGACGATGGGAGAGGCATCTCGCGGGACCGGGTACTCGCCAACGCACGCGAGCGAGGTTGGGTCGACCCCGAAGAGACGTTGGGTGACGCGGAGATCCTCGATCTGATCTTTCGCCCCGGACTCACGACCGCGGAAGAGGTCAACGAGGTGTCGGGTCGCGGCGTCGGCATGGATGTCGTCCGTCGCAACATCGAATCGATCGGCGGGTCGCTCACGCTCCACAGCGAGGAGGGGCAAGGATCGCAGATCACCATCCGTCTGCCGCTGACGCTCTCGATCCTCGACGGCCAGACGGTCCGGGTCGGTGGGGAGAGCTACATTCTGCCGCTCCTGTCGATCGTCGAGTCGATCCAGATCGATCCCTCGACGGTGAGCTCGGTCGGGGGCCGAATCGAGGTGATCGAGCTCCGCGGCGAGATCCTCCCGATCCTGCGGATCCACCGACTCTTCGATGTCGCGCCTCGCGCGCGGGAGCTCGCCGATGGGCTGCTGGTGATCGTGGAGCACGATCGGCATCGCTTCGGCCTCTTCGTCGACGAGCTCCTCGCGCAGCAACAGGTCGTGATCAAGAGTCTCGAGACGAACTTCCGCCGGGTCGAGGGCATCAGCGGCGCGACGATCCTCGGCGACGGCACGGTCGCGCTGATCCTCGACGTCCCGGGTCTGATCCGTCTGCAGTCCAAGTACGGTCGACGGCAGGACCGTCTCGCCGAAGTGATCGAAGCC
>JAGQRC010000685.1 GCA_020425835.1 Planctomycetota bacterium
GGAGCATGACGGCGACGGTGCTGATCGTGATGGGGAGTGACAGTGACCTCCCGGTGATGAAGAAGGCGCGCGATGTCCTGGGAGAGTTCGACGTCTCGTGCGAGATGCGCGTGTGCTCGGCGCACCGGACTCCCGAGGTCGCACACCAGCTGGCGACGGAAGCGCGAACGAGTGGGCGCAAGGTCATCATCGCCGCCGCCGGCATGGCCGCCCATCTCGCGGGAGTGATGGCCGCGAACACGACGCTGCCCGTGATCGGTGTGCCCATTTCGTCGGGCGCGCTGCACGGGGAGGACGCGCTGTTCTCGACCGTTCAGATGCCGCCGGGAATCCCGGTCGCGACCGTCGGAATCGATGGGTCGAAGAACGCCGCGATCCTCGCGGTCCAGATGCTCTCCTTGTCCGACGAGACACTCGCGGCGAAGCTCGACGAGTACAAGGCCTCGTTGGCGGCTCAGGTCATCAAGAAGGACCGGAAGCTCCAAGAGTCGCTCTGACCGGAGCATTCGCCTCGGGAACCGGAGCCGGTCAGACGCGGACTCCCAGCTCCCGGAAGGGCGGATGGAGGATCCCGTGCTCGGTGATCCAACCGGCGATCAGCTCGGCCGGGGTCACGTCGAAGGCGGGATTGCGGATCTTCACGCCGGCGGGAGGACCGCTCTCGCCGGCGACGCGCCACACCTCGTGCGGGTCGCGCTCCTCGATCGGGATCTCGTCCCCGCCCGCGATCCCGAGGTCGAACGTGGTGGACGGCGCCGCGATGTAGAACGGCACCCCGTGTCGGGCCGCGAGGCAGGCCACTCCGTAGGTGCCGATCTTGTTCGCCGCGTCACCGTTGGCGGCGATGCGATCCGCGCCGGTGATCACGAGATCGATCTCACGCTTCGCGAAGAGATGCGCCGCGGCGTTGTCGCAGATCAGGGTCACCGGGATCCCCGACCGTGAGAGTTCCCACGCCGTCAGGCGCGCTCCTTGGAGGAGCGGTCTCGTCTCGTCCGCGATGACCTCGAAGCGGCGCCCGGCCGCGTGCGCGGCGTACATGACCGAGAGCGCCGTGCCCTGCCCCGCAGTCGCGAGCGCCCCCGCGTTGCAGTGCGTGAGGACCCGGCTCCCGTCGGCGATCAAGTCGGCGCCGGACTCCCCGATGCGCCGGCAGAGTTCGAAGTCCTCGGCTTGGATCGACCGCGCCTCTTCGAGGAGCCGATCGCGGAGCACGAGCCCCCGAAGCTCGCAGGTGCGCCGGGTGCGGTCCATGCGGTCGACCATGTGGTGGAGATTCACCGCGGTCGGACGCGCCTCGCGAATCCGGGGGAGCCAATCGTCGAGGGCGCGATCGATCGCGGAACCATCGGTCAGTCCTCGCGTGGCGAGGCACACTCCGTAGGCAGCGGCGACGCCGATCGCGGGGGCGCCCCGGATCGACAGTCGACGAATCGCGGCGATCATCGCGCTGGGGGTCGTGATCTCGAGCTGCTCGCACTCGTCGGGTAGTTGCGTCTGATCGATCATCGACACGAAGCCGTCACGATCGCCCTCCCAGTGGATCACATCGAGCATGGCGCTCCCTTTCGTGGGGGGCGGGATGGTAGCGGCGGTCCGGTTGACGCGGGAGGGAATCCGGGTAGAACGTCGGGGAGACGGGATTCGGACTCTCCGAGTCCGCGCGTCCGACGACGATCCACTCGAGAGACGAGGAGTGTGCGGTGGGATCGGGATGGTGGGTCGCCGAGACCCTGCACGGCCACCAGTACGGGTTCCTGTACGTCGTGGCGCAGACCTTCTGGGTGATCTTCTCCATCACGCTCCATGAGCTGTCGCACGGTTGGGCGGCGCTCTGGGAGGGAGACGACACCCCGAAGCAGCTGGGCCGTATGACGTGGAACCCCGTCGTCCACATGGGCATGGTGTCGCTGATCGCGTTCGTCCTGATCGGGATCGCGTGGGGAGTGATGCCGGTCAACCCGAGGCGCTTCCGCCACGGCTACAAGGGGGACTCGATCGTCGCCGCGGCGGGTCCGGCGATGAACCTGGTTCTCGCGCTGATCGCCGCGACGCTCTGGTTCGTCGTCTTCAGGTCCGCCTCGGGCACGTTCAGTGAGACCGAGACGTACCAGAAGATCCTGCTGTTCCTCATCGTCGGCGCGGAACTCAACCTCGTACTGCTCCTGCTCAACCTCGTCCCGATCCCGCCGCTCGACGGGTCGAACATCCTTGCCGGGTTGAGCCGACCGGCCCGTGAGTTCTACTCTCACCCGGAGATCGGCCAGTACTCGATGTTCGCGCTCGTCGCGCTCTTCTATCTCGGCGGCAAGTACCTGTGGCGGGGCGCCGACATCGGGCTCAGCTGGTACTTCGAGGCGCTGAACGCGCTGTTCTGAGCCGGCGGCTCGAACGGACCGCGGTGGACTCCCGGCGTGCTACTCCAGCTCGGACAGCCGGACGTCGAACTCGGCGGTGATCCGATCGAGCTCCTCGGACCGTTGCTCGAGTTCGGAGAAGGCGCTCTCGATCGCCCCGTTCTTCTCCTTCGCCATTCGTCCGAGGGTTGCCATGCGTTGAGGGTCGCCCCCACTCGCGAGCGCGATCATCTCCTCGTTGTGTGACTCGACTTCCGCTTCGAGCGCGACGATCCGGTTCTCGAGCTCATCGATGGTCTTCCGCAACGCCGACGTCGCGCGGCTCCGCTCGTTGGTGATCTCGGCGCGGAGCCGTCGGAGTTCCTTCGCGCCGAACTTCGGGGTGGCGCGGCTCGACGTCGAATCGTCCTTCTCTCTCTCCTGGCGCTGCTCCCCATCCCAACCGATGCGTTCGAGGAAGTCCGAGTACCCGCCCTCGAAGCAGGTGACCCGCCCCCGATCGAAGATGACCAGGCGGGTCGCGAGGCGCTCCAGGATCAGCTCGGAGTGCGTCACGATA
>JAGQRC010000067.1 GCA_020425835.1 Planctomycetota bacterium
TGCCCATGTCGTGGAGGTCGCCGTCCTCGATCTCAGCGTCCACGGCTTTCCGCACGTCGAGGTCGTGACCGACTACCGCGTGACCTTCGTGGAGGGGGTGAACTCACACTCCGCGCGGGTGCTCCGTCGACCGAGTGGCGCCGATGCGCCCGACCTCGCCGTTCTCGGCATCGAGCCGTTTCCGGGGATGCCGTTCGTCCAGGGATTCCGTTCGGACGTGACGCCCGCCGCCGACGGCGACCGGGTCATGATGCTCGGCTTTCCCTATCGCACGTTTCGCGTCTACGAAGGGGTCGTCACGCGTTGGCGGAGTCCGGATGGGCACGACTATCTGATGTTCGACCGACCCGTGCACCCGGGAGCCAGTGGCTCGCCGCTGGTGGACCCGACCGGTGCGATCGTCGGTATCGCCAAGGGAAGACTCGAGAATCCGGACACGGGCGAGCCGATCGAGAGTGGGGGCATCTCGATCCCGATCGGCGACGTTCGATCCGTGTGGCCGTGACCCGTGTTTCGGTGCCACCTCACTCCGTGGTCGGTTAGCATGCACGATCGCGCCGTGTTCGCAGTAGGGGCGCGCGGAGCGGGGTGGCCTGCGGAATCCGCGCGCTGCGGTCACTCCGCTGCGCGAACGGTCGGCCAAGACACAGCACGGGCGTCGATCCAGTCGTCCGTCCATCGAGGCAGGTTCGGGTGACGGAAGATCCAGACGCATCGGCACCGAGAGGCGCACCCGCGACGGGTTTCGTTCACTCCGCGCTCGACGTCCAGACGCGAGAGTCCATCGATGGAGGGGTCCTGCAGCTGGATGTCGAGGACATCCTCGAGTTGCTGCCGCATCGACCGCCGCAGCTCCTGCTCGATCGCGTCCTCTCGCTGGTGCCCGGCGTGCATGCCGTCGGTTTGAAGGTGGTCACCGGGAACGAGCTCGGGCTCGCGACCCGGAAGCACGGATTCGTCTTCCCTGCCACGTTCGCGTTGGAGGCCGTCCTTCAGCTCGCGCGAATCGTCCATCACTACCCGAGGCGCTTCGGACGTCGGCCCGACGCCGGCGCGAAAGGCCGCTCGCCGCGGATCGATCCACCGTCGGTTTCCGGCATGGCGGACGTCTTCGCCGTGGACTCCTTCGAGGTCGCTCGCGAGATGCTCGTCGGAGATCGACTATTCATCTCCGTATCCCTCCTCGGCCGGGACGACGGTGATCCCGCGGCGCCGTCGGGCATCATCACTCGTGGGGTGGGAAATGTGCATCTCGCAGGCGAGCCGTACATCGACACGTCGTTCCGACTCATCGATGCCCGACTCACTTCCCACGATCGTTGATCCCCGCCACCTCGTGGACTGCGCTCGGGCAGCGCGAACCGTCAGGGGAGATCGCCCCGGGCCCGCTCCAGGGTCGGCTTCCGCTTGACGATCAGCCCTTCGAGTCCGGAGTGGAGCACGAGCAACGCTCCCGGTGCAGCGTAGTGCTCGAAGATGTCCGAGAGCGTCCGCTCCTCGCCGGGCCACGGGTAGGCAAAGACGAGATCGAAGTCCTCCAGGTCGAGACCGAGGTCCTCGTACGCGGACTCCCCCGTGACCTCGAGATAGGGCGAGGGACCGAGGTTCTCTCGGTAGTTGTCGTCCCCGCCTGGGATGAAGTTGCCGCAGGCGAACCGGACGGGGATCTCGAACGACGCGGCCAGCTCCTCAGCCTCGGTCACCAACTCCGGCTCGATCTCGATCCCGAAGGACTCGAAGTCCAGGAACGCCGCGAGATCGGCCACCACTCCGAAGCCGCTGCCCCACTCGCAGAAGCGGTCACCCGTGAGATACGGGGACTCGAGGAGGCGTCGGAGTCCCCGGTAGACCAGCGGGAAGTCGCTGGAAACGTAGCTGTGGATCGGATCGTGACGCCGAACGCGGACGAACTCGTCGATCCGCGCCGCCGCCTCCTCGAGGAGCGCGGAGAACCGGATTGCCCTCTCCTCGCGCGCCAACTCTTGCTCGGCTCGGATTCGAGCGAGTCGACTTTCGCGTGTCGCCCGATCCACTTCGGCTCGAGCCCGTTCTCTCGCGATGGCTTCGTCCCCCTGTCGTCGAAGTCGATCGATCCGTCGCTGCGCCGCGGACTCTTCGCAGCGGTGTCGCTCCAACTCTTCTCGAGCCCTGCGCGCGCCATCACTCGCGAACTCGAACTCCCCCACGCGATCGCAGCGGAGTCCGACCTCGAAGAGGCGGGAAGCAAGCTCTCGATCGACGATGGCCGCGAGATCACCCCAGGCCGGCGGCTGGCCTTCGGGTCCGACCCAGCGGAGACCAGGGGCCGCGACGAGCATTGCGGGTCGAAGGTGTGTCGCGATCCATCCCGCGAGTTCGCGGGTCTCGATGTGGTCGACTTCAGGAAGGAACTCGCGACGAAAGAGCTTGCCGGATGACCCGTGGCGAGGGGGATCGAGCCAGACGTCGAACGAAAGCTCCGCCATCATTCCCGAGGAGTCGATCAAGGGACCGCTCTCGACGCGAACCCGGAGCGGTAGCGTCGTCACCCGAAGACAAGTCCCGTCCGACCGGGGCTCCAACATCAGATCGACGGTCGACGGAGAGGGAGGGGGCTTCCGCCGGCCTCGAAGCAAGGACGCCACCCATACAGAGTGGTTCTTCACCGTCGCGCCTCGCTTCGATCCCGATAGCCCTGGTACTTCTGCGCCATCGCGGCGTCGACCGAAGGCGAGGTCTCCGCCGCCGCACGGAGCAAACGCTCCCGATCGACCGGCCGCAGCTGCCCTCCACGGATGCTCGTCAGGAACGCGTCGTCCGCCGCCTTTCGACAGACTCCTCGAAGGTCCGCTCCACTGAACCCCTGGAGACGGTCCGCGAGTTCCTCCAGGTCGACATCCGGAGCAAGGGGTCGACCCTGGAGGTGAATCTCCAGGATCCGGCGAACCGCGGGTCGGTCCGGCATTCCGACGTAGATTCGCTCGTCGAACCGACCGGGCCGAAGGATGGCGGGATCCAGAGCCCAAGGTGCGTTGGTCGCACCGAGGAACAGAATGGGTTCCGTCCTTCCGCTGAATCCCTCGAGTTCGGTCAGTAGCTGCGGAACCAGGCGCGCCATCACGCTGGACAGAGCCTCGCTCCTCCGCGGAGCCAGGGCGTCGATCTCGTCGATGAAGATGACCGAGGGGGCGCTTCGACGAGCTTCGGCAAAGAGTCGCTGGAGATTCTGTTCGGCCTCTCCGACCCACTTGGACAGGATGTCCGAGGGCTTGACGGTGAAGAAGGCGCACTGGGTCTCTCCTGCGACGGCGCGCGCGAGTAGGGTCTTCCCCGTTCCCGGTGGTCCGTAGAGGAGAACCCCGCCGCCCGGCTGCACACCGAAGCGCGCTGCCGTCTCGCTGTGCTGGAACGGGTAGATGATCTTGAGCCGCAGCTCCTCCTTGACCTCTTCCAAGCCGGCAATGTCGTCGAAGCCGACCGCAGGGCGCTCCGCAATCGCAAAGGAAGCTCGGTCGTCTCCAGGCACGCAACCATCCGACTCGACAGACCGCCCACCGAGGGTTGCGCCGGCCTGCAGGTCGATGTCCCGAGCGAGGCCCATGAGTTCGCGCGCTCGCCGAGCGCGGACCTCCCGGAGACGACCACGACTCTGCGCTGCCGCCTCGAAGAGATGCTCCGCACTCTTGAGCAGGCACTCCCGGGCGGAGTTCCGATCCCCGCCTCGGTACGCCTCGAGCCCTCGCGCCCGGAACTTCTCGTAGCTCGTCAGATGGAACTCCGCAGACGTGCTCACTCGTGCCCCAACTCTCGACGCACGGCCTCCAACCCGCTGGCAATCTCTTCGTCCAACTCGCTTCGATCCTCAACCGCGAGGACCTCAGCGTCGATCATTCGATCGATCTCTTGGTCCGAGATAACTTCCGAGCCGCTCGGCTCGTACCCGAACATGGAAGAACTCGACATGTCGATGAAGATGTCCATCTGCTGCTCGAGCGACTCCGCTTTCGCCATCGCTCGCTCGAACTCGCGTTGCGTTTGCGTCAGGTCCGTCCGGCCGAAGGCGTCTCCAATCGCCTTGGAAACCGCATTCATCGAGTTCGCAAACTGAGCGTGTGCCTCGGCCTGGTTCTTGATCTGCATCGCCGTCTCGATGTTGAGGAGCTGCCGCTCCATCAGGAGGCGCTGGCTGGCAGTGCGCTTCAGAGTCTGCTTGAGAAACTTCAGCTGCGAATCGGACCCGAGACGAGCGGCCCTCTTCGCCTTCTCGAGATACTCCTCCTCGTTCTTCTCGAGGTCTCGGATGTTGCGGCGGATGGCGTTGAGCCCCTTGCGAACCTCGATCTCACGATCGATTCGGCGCTCATCCTTGGACTTGAACAAACTCATGCTGCTCTCCCTCCCACGCTCGGGCCGCCTCGATCACTCCGGCTCATGCGCCTGAAAGCGCTCCAGCAACTCCCGCTCGCGGTCCGTGCTCGCCTCGGGCTCCTCGGTTCCGGTCGTGGATGAGATCGCATCCAGCTCGGCCATGAACATTGCCTTCTCGGGGTCCTCCTTCGGTTCACTGTCCCCGCCGAGTTCCTCGAGGATCGCGGACACCTCATGGAGACAGTTCTCTCGGGAGTCGTCGTGGAGAGCCAAACGCTCGAGCACTCCGGACTCTCTGAACCGTTCCAGTAGCCGCTGTGCCCCGATTCGGTCACGCTGGGTCTCGAGGCGCTCGATCGCGCGGATCGCGCGTCGAAGTGCCAACCCCTCCAAGTTGTGTCCGCGCGCTTCGCGACGGAGGTCGTGTCCTGAGACCCGGTGCGCCTTGAGTTCGTCCCAGAGATAGTCGACCTCGACCGAGTTCCCCGTCGATCGGGCTCGCTTCAGGCGCTCCATGACCAGACGGCGCTGTCGTTCCCACCGACGCATCTCCACGCGTACCCGCCGACGCTCGCGGTCGACCTCCTGCAGAGCGTCCTGGAGGTCGTCCAGACGCAGTCGGCGCCGCGAGAACAGAGACTGGAGGAAGGTCGCCATCACTCGACCTCCCCACCGAGCGTCGAGTCGACCGTCGCCGGCTCCGGTGTCGAGGCCGGCCAACGTCGTTCTCCCCCTGGAGGCAACGACAAGTCCAGCGAGGCCTCGTCGACCGGGCGAGGCGCGGTGGGTACGGCCTCGGGTTCGGCCACTCGCTCGATGCCGACGATCTCGGCCTCGATCTCGGACAGTTGCGACCGGTCGTCGAGCGATCCCGCGAGATCGGTGACCAGCAGGTCCTCGGTCTCGAGGGTGTTCTGATAGCTCGACAACTCCTCTTCGTAGGTGTTGAGGATCTCGTCGATCGAGGACTCGTCGACACCACGCATCTCCATCGCCTCGAGCGACTGGATCCGCCCGACGAGGTGGATCTGCAGGTTGATGTTGCGGTTGTAGATTCGCTGACGTTCCTCGAGATTGTCCATCTGCTTGCGCAGTCGCTGGATCCGTCGGAGGACGTTGTACTTGCTCCGCTCCGGCAACTGCCCCTCGCGGATGCGCTCGACCTCGGTCGACTCGACCCGCTCCAACGCCTCGATCTCGCGATTGACGCCGTTGACTTCCATCTCATTGCGCGTGATCAGCTCATCCAGGCCGGAGAGCAGCTGGCGAGGAGTCGTGGCGCCACGCAGCAGCTCCCGCGCTTCCACCGGAATCTCTCGCCGACCGAACAGTCGCTTGATCTTCTGCATGATCATGGGCTCACTCCTCGTTCTTCTCGTCTCGACTCGGGCGTCCGATGGCCCATCAGTACCGATCTCTCTTCAGGATCTCCTTGCCCGCGACGCGAGTGAGCTGGAGGCGGGGATCATCCGCGCGGACCTGATCGAGGGCCTTCCCGAGCACTTCTCGCGACACACCCAACGACTCGATCAAAGGCTCCACTTCGAGATGCCCTCCGGGGATTCGGAGTTCGGGGTCCTCGGTGAGGCGGGCGTAGACGCGACTCACCTTCTCCGACTCCTGCTCGGGATCGAAGAGGGAACGAAGCTCCGACAGGCGTTTCGGCAGAGTGTCCCCGATCTTCCAGCCGCCACCCGGTCGCGGCTGGATCAGCACCAGGCCGACTCGCTCATGCCGTGGCGGACGCTCGATCAGCCCCGGCTCCCAACTCGTCGTCGCGAGAATGCCGAGTACGTGAAACGCCGAGGTCGGTCGACAATGTTCCGCAATCACCTCATCGAGATCGTCTCGACCGAAGGGAGCTGATGGGCTCTCGCCTCGCGCAAGAGCCTCGATCGGACTGCGACATGCGGCGGTGATGATCACCTTCGGCTTTTTGCGCCCGAGCAAGCCAGCGCACGGAAACGAATAGCGGGTGGCACGATCGTGCGGCAGCTCCTCGAGCAGGGACCGGTCGTAGCGCCCCAGAGCCTTCAGTGTCGACACCACTTTCTGATAGGGGTCGAGGATCTCGGGATCGAGCGCGTGCTCCCGTACCGAGTGGTAGCGGTTCTCCAACGGGTCGAACACGCGACTCAGGGTGGCGATGCTCCGCTCGAAACGGTCGAGATACTTCTCCTCCAGGCGGCGGAAGGGACTCACTCGCAGAGTTCCGGTCGGCGAACTCAATGGCGTCACCCGCGCGGAACGCGGCGGTTCGATCGCACTCGACATGAGAGCCCCTTCGTCGTTCGGCTCACCTCGAAGCGCCTCCTCGGGCGAGATCCAACTCCAACCACCGCGAGGGGTCCGTTCCCACCGAGCGACTCGGCGAAGGTCGTCGATCATTTCGTCGATCTCGACCTCACTCGCGGCTCGTTCACCCGGCTCGTGCCGTCGTCGCCTCGGATACAGCTCCAGCTCCCCCGTCAAGGTTCGAAAGAAGGCCCCGACGAGCCACTCCCTCTCGACTGGCTGGAGACTCTGCGTGTGCACCGCCTCCTCCACGAGCCGGGCACAGCGCTGGGCGAGCGTCGCGGGATCGCCCTGCTGTCCTGCCAGAATGCGTCGAATCTCTGCGAGCGATCGGCCCAAACGGGTCTTCATGAAGTGAATGGCGATCAGGTACGAGAGGATCTCGTCCTTGGGGTAGACCGGCGTCTTGCCCGCCTTCTGGGGCGGAGGGAGGACTCCCTCGGACACGTAGAAGCGGAGATTGCGGACGGTCATCGGCACGCCGAGCCGCGAAGCGTGGTCTGCAATCCACGCGTAGTCGACGAGCTCGCCCTGCCCGGGGATGAGCTCGTCGATTCGGATCACACCCGACCCCATGATGAACTCCCTGCGATCGACTCGGAGAGACGCCCAGCGGGTCCACTCCGACGGTTGGTGACAGTAGGTGACAGTTGCTGCCAGTGGGCAGCGACCGTGCCACTTCCGGATCTCTCGGTCGCACCCCGATCGACGACGGCGCCTCTGCGCGGAAACGCGAGGCGTTCCCTACGCAAGGCTTTCAACGGAAAGGGGATGAGCACTGGGAATCGCAGGAGGGAGGCGGACTCGGGCGGAGGGACGCCGGGCCGAGCCGCGCGTCAGGATCGGGATCCCCGGAGAACGCGATGTTCAGCTTGGTCGATCAAAAGCGCCATCCGCTCGGCGGGAAGACCTCCGAGAGGAACCCCGAGTTCGCTGGACCGAGTGAATCTCCCGGCAGCGCGAGGGGCCCCGGGATCGCTGACGATCGAGCAGCGCCGCGACAGCGCGGCGCCGACGCTCACAACAACTCGAGCTGCGCGATGTAGGGGAGGTTTCGGTAATAGCCCTGGTAGTCGAGGCCGTAGCCGACCACGAACTCGTTCGGGATGTTGAATCCCACGTACTCCAGGTTCGAGATCTTGACGTTGTTCGACGGCTTGTGGAGCAGCGCACAGACCTTCAGGCTGGCCGGTCGACGAACTTCCAACGTCGCCTTCAAGTATTCGAGCGTCAGGCCGGTGTCCACGATGTCCTCGACGAGGAGCACGTGGCGGTTCGACACCGAGCAGGCGATGTCGAGCTCCAGCTTCACCTCTCCCGTGGTCACCACTTGGTTCCCGTAGCTCGAGACTCGCATGAACTCCGTCGTCAGGGGAAACTCGAGTCCGCGAATCAGGTCGGCGACGAAGATGAACGACCCCTTCAACACGGCGATCACGACGGGATCGAGCTCACGATAGTCTGCCGTGAGCTGGTGCCGCAGCTCGCGAATACGTTGATCGACCTTCTCCTCGGAGAGAAGGATCCGAAGGCGGTGCTCCGGGAGCGGCGGCACGACATGATGGGTCTTCTGGTTCATGGAGCTGTCGTCAAACGTAGGAGTTGTTGAGCACTTCGCCGAAACCGCCACCGCCGGGAACGATGTAGTGCCGTTCGTTCAGACCGTCTTCCCGATCCCAGTGCTGACCCGGCATCGACGAGAGCACGTCGGGGTCGCTGGTCCCGCGGTCGACGCGGATCGCGTAGATCACGACGTCCGGATGGGCCTCCCGCATCGCTCGGACATAATTGGGCGTCACGATCAGATGGACGTTGATGATCTTCCGAGGGCTTCCTCGGAGCTCGTGCTTGTAATGGTTGATCGCTCGGATCAGCGACGATCCGGTAGCCCCCATGGGGTCGGGGAAGAGGACGAGGCGGCCATCGACGTCGCCGCCGATCTTCGTTCCGTGGATCCCGGCGCCGGTCACCCGCCCCTCGGAATCCGTGAGTCGATCCATCACGATGTGATCCTGACGGATACCGCCGGGGTCCAGGAACTCGTTGAGCATGTGAAAGCAAATGTGAGACGGGAACGTCCCGGCGCGCGCGATGTTCACGGTGACCACTCGAGTCGCGGGGTCGATTACCGCCCCGCGGTAGACGCCGTTCGGGTGGACCTCGGCCATTCGTGTGGGTGCGGCAACCGCGCACCTCGGGAACTCGCGATCGAAGACGTGGACCAACAGCGCGCGGTAGCAGTTCTCGATCAGCGAGTTGATGAGGGGCTGTCGCGCCGCGGGCCCGCACAAGGTCGCCAACTGGGTCAGGAGATAGGGCTGTGCCATGATGTGGACGTTGGGGCCGTAGCCGTGCGCCATCTCATGGTCCCCGACGGCCTGCGCTCGATAGGCGACGTCCGCCATGGCCTCACTGTTCTTCGCCAACGCGTGCTCCCTCTCGCGCCAGGTCGCCGCTGAGATCTGCGACACGAGTCTCCGGTGGGCTGCTGGTCGAGTCCGAAAACCCCGGTTGCGCCGGATTCTAACCGGAACCGTGCACGCGGATGAAGGCGGTCCGACCGAACGAAGAATCCGGGATGCGAGGTCGCCGGCGCCATCGACACCCGTCGAAGACGCCGGCGACCCGAGCTTTGGCATTCCGAGCATCGCAGGCAGCCACTCGGAGTCGGCATCAGAACATCGGAGACTCCGGGAGCCGGAGACGCGGGATCCTCTCGCAGGAAGGTGTGAGTAGCCAGCGAGCGACAGCGGGGTCGTATCCCGCGGAATCTTCGAGCGGCTCGCCCTCATCCCGGCGAGTCAGCTCTGCAAGCACGCGCTCGGCGACCTCGCTCTCCGCTCCTGAGAACAGGACGCCTCCGGCGGCCCGCCGTGCATCGTCATCTCGCCCACTCATTCGGTGGATCGCCGCCAGACAGACCCAACGGGAAGCCGCATCCGCCGCAACACGGTCCGACTCGATGATCGAGCGAACCAGCTCGTCGAGGCGTGCCTCACTTCCGAGATGAGCCGCTGCATCCCATTCGTACAGAACCAGGGATGGCTGGGCCCGAATTGCGGACTCGAACTGAGCCGCCGCCGCCTCGATGTCCCCGACCCCGGCCAACGCCACCGCCTCGAAGAAGCCCACCACACCCCGACGTCCCACATGCTCACGTGAACGTCCGAACGCCACGGCGGCCTCCTCGAAGCGACCGTCCCGCATGGCGCGCCAACCGTCGCAGAACTCTCGCTCCCCCGGTTCGAGATCCAAGGGCTTGGGGTTCGACGCAGCGAGCCCGAAGCCGGCTACGAAACCGTCGTAGTAGTCGGATCGGTCGTAGTAGGAGTAGTCGAACCAGAACGGGGTATAGCAGTAGAGGAAGCGCGGGTAGCAGTACGTCCGGTAGAAATAGTGGCAGTCGTATGGCCGCCAGTAGCTCCACCTCGGCCAGCAGTACGCCGAGTAGTACGAGTAACAGGGTCGAATGGGGCTCCAACAACGAGTCCAACACCGCGAGTACGGCGCGAACCCCAAGCCCCAACCGAACCATCCGCTCCACGAACCGGTGTCGTAGTAGAGGGAGAACGACGGCGTGATCGAGGCAGCAACGCCGGCGACTTCGACCCCGGTCGAGACTCCCCCTCCGGTCGTCGCGGGGAAGACGATTCGACCGTCCGCGCGTGCTCCGGCGGTCGCCGGAGTCAGGCTGCCGACGGCCACGGCGAGCGACGGGTTCGCGCCGCTGACCAGGGG
>JAGQRC010000686.1 GCA_020425835.1 Planctomycetota bacterium
TGCTCCTCCTCGCGCGCGAGGTCTTCCCCGAGGTGGTCGGGGTCGATCAGGCTGACCGGTTGCTCGCTCAAGTTCGTCGGCGGGAAAGCCTCGGCACCCTCCTCGCCGGGAGCGCGGATCGGCTGCCGCTCGCGTCGGATCAGTTCGCCGGCGTCAGCATGTATGCGCTGCTGCACCACCTGAAGGACCCCGGCCCGGCCCTCGCCGAAGCGCACCGTGTCCTCGCCCCCGGTGGTGTGCTCTACACCGACCACGATCCGAACTCCGGCTTCGGTCGGTTCTATCGACGGTGGTACCGGCTGCGGCATCGGGGCCGCCACGGATTCGGGTCCGAACTCGAGGACCTCGCGGAGTACCACAACGTGTACTCCGATGGACTCGACCCCGGATCACTCGAGGCGCAGCTCCGAGGACTCGGCTTCCGCGAGGTCGAGGTTCGACTTCGCCACCCCGTCGGCCCCACTCGCGGTCCGCGCGGCCTGGCCGTCTCTCTGCTGCGCACGGGGGCCCGGATTCTCCCGCTCCGAAGCCTGTTCACGCACTTCTACATTCTGGCTCGCAAGTAGCGCGCGGACTTCGACGCCCGACCTTTCCGGCAATCGGTCGGCGAACCGCTCACCGTCGCTTATGATCACGCCCCTCGACAGCTGCGAGGAGGCGCGTGATCGGCTTCATCTTGAGTTGGGTCCTGGCCGGAGTGCGGGAGTTCGAGGGTCGCATCAGCCGTTTCCAGGATCGCATTCGCTCGTTGCTCGAGGATGCCTCGAAGGCTCGACAACGCGGCCGTGAGGCGCGGGAACTCGAGCGACTCCTGGAGATCCGGGCGACCGGAGCGTGGGGTTACCCGATGATCGCCGTCGCCGACCAGAGACTCGCGGAGATCGAGCAGGACCGGCTCGCCCGGCTCTACGGGATCCTGGCGTCGGAGGGCACGGAGTCTCCTCGCCGTACGCTCGAACGACTCGACGAGCTGCTCGAGGTCTCCCGAGGGCTCGACGTCGAAGCGTGGATCCGGCGTCACGGGCAACTGCTCCGTCGTCGCGTCACCGTTGCGGATCGCCGCGGATGAGGGCGGGAGTCTTGCGACGTGCCCGGGTGCCCGGACTCTTCCTCGATCCCGATTCGATGGAGACCCGCGGTCGCCTCGTTCGCGTCGCATGGGTGGACGGCGTGATCACCGACGTCCGTCCCGAGGATTCCTCGATGACCGGGTCTGCCACCGATATCGATCTGGATGGACGGTGGCTCCTCCCGGCCTTCTGTGAGAGCCACGCACACCTCGTGTACGGATCGGTCCGCCGACGGATGATCGATCTCACGGTCGAGAGTCCGGAGGGTATTGCGGAGCATCTCTCGACCCGGCTCGACGCGAACTGGGTCCTCGGTGCGGGGTGGAGAGAAGAAGCGTATCCCGACGGCGGCGTCGGCCGCGCCGACCTTCGAGCAGCGATCGATCGTGCGCCCGAGTCTCTCTGCTTCTTCTGGTCGACCGACCACCATCGCGCGCTGATCAGTCGGGCGTCGGCGCGCCGACTCGGCCTCGATGCTTCGTCGACCTCCACGTCGGTCCTCCTCGAAGAGGGTGACGCCTTCGCGGCATGGGAGCAGATTCCCCTGCGCAGCGAGTCGATTGCCGAAGAGATGCGTGACTGGCTCCGACACGGCGTCTCCTCGGTGAGCACGTTCGATCGCGATGCATCGCTCCGTGCCGTCCTGGCGATGGAGGATCGCGGAGAGCTCCCTCTCCGCGTGAATCACTCGATTCCGTTGGAGACACTGCTCACCTCGGGGCTGGAGCCGAGACTCCCGACGCTCCACTCATCCCCGAGCTCGAGACCCGGAATCGCGGTGCCCTGGGTGAAGATCTTCCTGGACGGAACCCTGGGATCTCAGTCCGCTTGGTTGTTCGAGGAATACACGGATCGACCCGGTTGGCTCGGCCGTGGACTGCTGGATGACGAGACTCGGGCGGCGGCGCTCTCGACAATCGCTCGATCGGGCCTCGGTGTCGCGATTCATGCGATCGGCGACCGTGCGGTCCACGAGGCGGCACGCTTCATCCTCGACCTCCGAGCTCGACGTCGTGGTGAGCTCGACGTCATCGATCGGATCGAGCACGCCGAGCTCCTCCGTCCGGAGCTCATCGAGCTCCTGGCTCGGGAGCGCATCTGCGCCTCCGTCCAACCTTGTCACCTCCTGTCCGATGCTGCCCTCGCGCCTCGACGGTGGGGGATCGAGCGATGCCGGTACGTCTTGCCGCTCCGCTCCCTGAGCCGAGCGGGCGTCGCGATCTGTTTCGGGACCGACGCGCCCGTGGAAACTCGCGACCCTTGGGTCAACTTGCGGGCAGCAGTCGATCGACGTCCTCGTGGTGCTCGCGACGCATGGCAGGCGGAGGAGCGCCTCGACTGGCCCACCGCCGTTCGCGCCGCGACCTTCGGTGCGGCCGAGTGCAATCGATTGCCCCGGAGCTGGGGGCGCGTCGTTCCCGGTGCTCCGGCCGATCTCCAAGTGCTCGAGGCGCCATGCGACTGGACCGAGATCGAGTCGATCGACGGAGCGCGGTGGCGCGCGACTGCCGTCGGAGGTCGGTGGTTCGCCGATTCGAGCGCCGAGCCCTTCGACGCGTTGGCCGACGGGACGATGCGCCTTGACTGAGCCTTCGCTCTCGACCCCGCATTCCGAGTCGCCGAGCCCCGGTCGCTACTCCGAACGCGAGTGGCCGTGGCGGCTCCATCCCAGCGCCACGTCCCTTCTCATCATCGGTCAGGTCGCGCTGACCCTCGCCCCGGCGTTCCTCGGCCTTGTCTCCTTCGAGTCGCTGTTGTCGTTGATCGCTCCGCTGGGGCCACAACTCGGGGCCTCGCTCGGTGGGGGCGCGAGCTTCGAAGAGCCTTGGAGGCTAGCGAGCGCGAC
>JAGQRC010000687.1 GCA_020425835.1 Planctomycetota bacterium
GGGAAGCCTGAAGCGCGGCGGGGATCGGCGGCGGTTGGAGCTACCGGACCTCGGTATCGTGATCGAGGCCCCCCCGGATGACCTGCTCGCGATCGACGATCTGCTGGTGGAGCTCGAGCGCGATGATCCGGATGGATATCAGATCGTCATGCTGCGCTACTTCAGCGGACTCACCGCCGAGGAGACGGCCGAGGTCCTGCAGACGTCGCTGTCCACGGTGAAGCGCAAGTGGCGCTTCACTCGCGCCTGGCTCTACCGCTCACTGGAGGGCGAGGATCCCGACGAGTCGGAGTGAACGGGTCGTCCGGCTGACGATCTCACGGATGCTCCCGACCGATCGCCGGGCTCAGCGCTGTGCCTCGAGCAGATCGAGCGCCGCCTCCGGATCGAGAGGGATGGCGCCGTTCACCCCGTCGCTCGATGTCCGGACCCACTCGGAGTCCCCCAATGTCGCGCCACGCTCCGTCGTTCGGATCTCCCGAACCTCGATCTCGTCGGGACGATGCCCGGGCCCAGTGGTGACGGCGATCCTTCCGTCCGGCAACCGGACCCGGGAGCCGACGACGTGGCGACCGATGGCGGCGAGCAGGAGACGCTGCTCGCGTCGCATCGATCGGAGGTTGTCCATCGCGTCCAGCGCGTCGAACGCCTCCGGGCCGGTCAACGCTCGCTTGTGCGACCGCGGGGTGGTCAATCCCTCGAAGATGTCGGCGACCTGGACGAGCCGAGTCACCGCGTCGATCCGATAGTGGCGACCGACGCTCGGATACCCGGTCCCTCGGTCCTTGACGTGATGGCCGAACGCGACGTTGACGCAGAGGGGATCGATGCCGTCGTGCCGACCGAGCAGGAAGGCTCCGTCGATCGGGTGACGCATGATCAGCTCCGCCTCGGGCGGAGTCAGCTCCCCCGCCTTGTGGAGCACCTCGGCCGGGATCAGCGCCTTGCCGACGTCGAACAGGAACGCGGCGCGGCCGATCCGCCGGATCGTCTCCAGGTCCTCGGTCATGCAACGCGCCGCCGTCAGGGTCAGCAGGAAGACGTTGACCGTGTGATGCGCGGTGATGCGTTCGTAGTAGGGCACCGTGACCATGGGGAGCAGTCGGCTCGGGTCGAGCGCGACACGATGCACGGCCGCCTCCGCTTGGTCGACCATCTCGGCCACGAGCCGGGCTCGCCGGGACCCCGAGTCGCAGGCGATCGCGTCGAACGCGAGAGCGAACGAGCCGACCAGGTCGTGGTACGTCTCGACATCGACGCCGAGCTGCGGGAAGTCGAGCAGGAACTGGTCCTGCTCCCGAGAGCGGACGATCCGTCGTCGGATCGCGTTCTCGTCGAGCCAGTCGAAACAGGCGAGGCCCTCGGGAACACGGCGCAGGATCCCGGGGGTCAGGAGCTGCTCGACGAACGGGAGCTCGCTCGGATCGATCGGCAACCGCAACGCGAAACCGATGGCGTGTTGCTCGCGCATGCTCTCGACGAGACCGCTCACCCGGGAATCGATGATCGCGAGCGGGAACTGGTCGACGAAGAGCTGCTCCCCTCGCAACGAGATCGTCAGACCGTGCTCCGCGACGTTCGGAATCTCGGTGAGGAGCTCGGTGCGCGAGTCGACGGTCCGGCGGAGCTCATCGGCTCGCGGGTGAACCCCTGGCTCGAAGAGCGCGCCGCGGCCCAGTTCGGCCAACGCCGCGAGGAGCTCGCTGACCCACTGCAGTCGGATGGAGTCCCAGGTGAGGTCAGTCATCGGTTTGCCTCGAGGTTGTCGGTGATCGCCTGCCGCAGCGACTTCCGCCAGCGGTGCCCCCAGATTCCCCGCTCCTTGCGGATCCTCGCCAGCAGCTCTCGGGACGGCACATCGTTCATCGTGACCAGGGCTCGAATCGCTAGCGGGCCGAGTTCCTCTCGTTCGCCGGTTTCGTTGATCGCCTCGAGGAGACGCTCGACGTGGATGACCATCTCGGGGAACGGTCGCTCCCCCAGGAACTCCAAGACGTGCTCGATCGGTGCGCACTCGGTCTCCAAGAGGTGACCGACGACGATCGAGGTCTCGAGTCGGCTGAACTCGGTCATCGCGTGCAGCGCTTCGGAGAACCTCTGCGTGTGCTCGCCGAAGTTCGCGTTCAACTCCCGGGCGATCGCTTCGGGCGACAGCTCGAACAGAGCCCGCAGCCCGTTGCCCGCGAAGAAGCGTCTCGAGTTGGCCGCGATCCACGGAGCGGCCGCCGCTCCGCGGGTCGCGTCCCCGAACGCCGTCAACCAGCGCCGCTCGCTGGAGCGGTCCGCGCGGAGCACCCCCTGCAGCGCGAGATCCATGGCGAAGACGTCCCTCGGCGCGAGCAGCGCTTCGATCCATCCCGGGGCGACGCGTTCGTCCTCGATCGGGCCGCGACGATCATCGCGGTCATCCGCGGCGATCGCGGGAGGTCCATCCCACCGCTCACCGAGATCCTCCAGCAGAGCCAGGAAACGATGGGGTGGGACGATCTCGCGGACCGCTCGCGCCAACCAGTCCAGTGCGGTGTGCGCCGGCAACGCGTCGACGACCGTGAGCAGCGATCGGAAGAGCCGCGTGGGATCATCGATTCGCAGCTCACCGACGACCCGAGCGAGGTAGGTGCGCAACAGGATGTCCCCATCACTCGGACGACGGGCGGCGACGAGACAGAGCGTGTGCGCCCAGTGCTCGAACAGGTTCCACGGTTCGAGGTCCTCGGCGAGCGTCGATGGAGCCTCGTCGGACTCCGATGCCGTGCCGGATGCGTCCACGCGGTCGGGATCGACGATCGACGACAGGTCCGACTCGGTCCGCGGGGCGAGCGAGGTGTCCGGCTCCGAGGCGAAGTTCCGCAAGAGCTGCCAACGCAGGTTCGCCGTGATCCGATCGGCACCCAGAGCGATCACCGAGAAGGG
>JAGQRC010000688.1 GCA_020425835.1 Planctomycetota bacterium
CCAACTGCGCCGAGACCGGCCGCAGCGGCGTCCCGTACAGGTTCTCGTACACCTCGGCGTGCTCGAGGAAGAGGCCGTCGTCGACCTCCCGCCGGAACTTCGCCTCCTCGTAGAAGTAGTAGTGCTCGCCGTCGACCTCACCGGGACGCGGCGCCCGCGTCGTTGCGGTGATCGCGCGCTGACAGGCGTAGCCGGACAGGAGGGCGTCGCAGACCGCCGTCTTGCCGACCCCGGAGGGCCCGGAGATCACGATCAGTCGGCCCGCGACCGGCAGTGCCATCTCCTGCCCCTCGCTGTCCCCATCGCCCGTCCGCTCGGTGGTCGGCGTCTCGTGCACGGCGGCTCCTTCACTCGATGTTCTGCGTCTGTTCACGCAGCCGATCGATGTCCGCCTTCACCTCCACCACCTCTCGAGCGACGTCGTACCGATTGACCTTCGCCACCATGGTGTTCGCTTCGCGGAACATCTCCTGGGTGATGAAGTCGAGCTTCCGACCGACCCGGCCTCCCGCCTCGATCGCCTCCCGGTACTGGTCGAAGTGACCGCGCAGGCGCCCGACCTCCTCCGTGATGTCGGCCTTTTCCGCGAGGATCGCCACTTCCCTCAGGACATCGCTCTCCGAGACGTCGACCCCGGTCCCCGCCAGGAACTCGGCGAGCCGCGCGCGGTAGCGGTCTCGATTCTCGACCGCGAGGTCCGGAAGCGCCGCCTCGATCCGGTCCAGGCGCTCCTGGAGCGCTCCGAGGATCCCGCGCAGCTCCGAACGGAGGTGATCGCCCTCCCGGCGCTGCATCGACTCCAGCGCATCGAGCGCCTCGAGGAGTGCCGCCTCCGTGGGCTCGCCGACGTCGTCCACGTCCACCGGGCCTGCCGTCGAACGGATCCCCCCCTCGACGTGGAGCAGGTCCGTGACGGACAGCTCGGGGAGCTCTCCGGTCCCGGTCAGCTCCTGATGGACCGCGATCAGCTCCCGGTGGAGCGCCCGCACCCGGTCGTGGTCGATCAACTCTTCTGCCCCGCCGACCGGCTCGAACTTCACCGTCACCGCGAACGAGCCCCGGCCGAACCGCTCGCGCACCTGCTCATCGATGCGGTGCTGGAGCTGACCCAGCGACTCCCCGAGGTGGGCGATCACTTTCAGGTAGCGATGGTTGACCGACCGGACCTCGACCTGCACGCGATGACGTGCCGATGAGGCCTGGGCCGATCCGAATCCGGTCATGCTGCGAAGGTGCTGGCTCACTCCGACCGAGGCCTACCCGCCGGAGGGTGGGGTGCTCGAGCCCGGTGCGTCGCCCGCGCCCGGTGCCGCACCGCCGCCGGCCTCGGAGGCTCCCGATCCCGTGCCGACGGGGGCGCCACCGGCGCCTCCCCCGGCTTCGGACTCGCCGCTCTTCCCGGGCTCGATGGGCGCGCCGATCTGCTTTGCGTCCGGGTCGGAGATGTTGATGCTGCTACTCTGCTTGTCCTTCTCGGTCATCATGCCGACGAGGAGGCAGAGGACCAGGAACCCGGTGGCGAGCCAGCCGGTGAACTTGGTGATCCCTTTGTTCGCGGCGGCGCCGACGAACGACTCCCCCGATCCGGCGATCGCCGCCGACAGGCCGCCCGCCTTCGAGTCCTGGATCAGCACCAAGCCGATCAGGATCAACGAGACCACGGCGATCACGACGTAGAGAAAGCCGATCAAGAAGCCCATTGCTGTCTCCTCCGACGCACGCCGCCTCACAGCGGCGCGTCCTGTTTCACGTGCGGCGACTCGCCTCGTGGCTCGACGCCGAACTCCTGGCCGACGATCTCTCCGGGTCAGTGACCCACGGCGGACACCGCCGCGTCGAGAATCGCCAGGAACGAGCTGGCCTGCAAACTCGCGCCGCCCACCAGCGCCCCGTCGATGTCCGGGTCGCTCAGGAGCGCCGCCGCATTGTCCGGTTTCACGCTACCACCGTACAGGATCGGCGTCCGCATGGCGCACGGATCGCCGAACCTCGACCTCAACGACGCGCGAATGGAGCGGTGCACGTCGGCGGCCTGCTCCGGCGTCGCCGTGCGCCCGGTCCCGATCGCCCACACCGGCTCGTAGGCGATCGCGAAGTGCTCATCGACCAACGCGTCGACCAGACCGTGGTCCAGCTGCCGTTGGACGACGTCGTACGTCTCGTTCGCATCCCGCTCCGCCTCGGTCTCGCCGACGCAGAGCATCGGAACGAGGCCCGCGCCGCGGACCGCTTCGAGCTTGCCTCGACAGATCGCGTCGGTGTCGCCGAAGTGGTGGCGCCGCTCGGAGTGCCCGATCAGGACCCACGAGACCCCGAAGTCCCGCAACAACTCGGCACCGACCGCTCCGGTGAATGCCCCCCAGGACTCCGATGCGACGTCCTGCGCGCCGAGCCGAAGCGCCGAACTCCCGGCGTCCCCGACCGCGCTCCAGCCCCCGAGGTAGGGGACGGGAGGGAAGATCGCGGCCTGGATCACAGAGCCGTCCAGCCGGCGATCGGCGACCCCGATCGAGACATCGCGGAACAGGGCCTCACCCTGGGACCGGGGAGGATTCAGCTTCCAGTTGCCGGCGACGATGGTCGATCGCACCCGACCGCCCTTTCGCGACCCGATACCGAAGACTGCCCCCGAAAACGACTTGCGTCACGCGAAGCACCCGCGCCCCCGGGAGGGAATCGCGCATTGTCCCGATGTCCCCCGACCGGGTCCAGCCGTCGGTTGAAAAACTGGGCCGGACCCGAGCGGGACACACGCCGCGGCACGAAGCACGACGCCGGCGATCGCCCGGGGGCGACCGCCGGCGTCGGCGTGGCTTCGCAGCAGCGGGCTCAGAAATAGCCCGGGTCGGCGAACTCGACTCCTACGGACAGAACCGCTGACAGTCCAGACCGTCCGCCGTCGGGTCG